>DATCLI010000094.1:0-5459 GCA_036563955.1 Clostridia bacterium
GGTACGCACAAAAGGGACCTGACATTTCTTCCCCTCGTAAAATCATAATTATCAGGATCAACAGCATTGTTAATAATTGTACGTCCTTCATCAATAGCGTCCTTCAGTGCGGGGCTGTTAATATTGTCGGTTAAAATAGCAAGATCTCGTTTATTAAGTATATTGGAAACCTGCACCTTCAACCGCTCCCCTCCACCGCTATAAAGAGCTATATTTGAGGTACTGACTCCCATAACGCCTATTATTACATCATTTACAAACTGCAACAGTTCATTCATATCGAATATTGAACTGATGGCCTGTGATATTTGCTGTAATGTAAAAAATTCAGCAAGGCTCGAGGTTAATTTCTTATTTGAATCTTCAAGTTGAAGATTAACTTCCTTTAGTTTGTCAAACTGTTCCTGCTTCTCAATTCTTGCCTGTTCAAGCTGAGCGTATTTTATCCCAAGCTGGGCTACAAGATTCTGGTTATCATGTTCGCTTTGCTGAAACTGTTTATAAAATACACCCAGCAGGCGTAAAAACAGCAAAAACGTTATGTATACAATCACCAATAGTATGGAGAAAGCCGGATTATAGCGATTAGCTTCATATTCCTGCATTATCCCCAAATTGTTTTTTGACAGGAAAATCAATAGCGCCTGTGCGGCAAAGCTTATGCATAAATACGGAAGAGATATTGAAAAACCTCTCGTAACGCATATGCTCACAATTGGAATAAGGGCGATAAAATAAAAATAATGGCCGTAAATCATTGTGCTTAACAATATGACAACCAATACAATTTCCAATACTTTAATCAAAGTATATTCAAAACCGGGTAATATTTGTTCTTTCCTTATCTTGAGAATTTTGTATATTGAAATGGCGATTATAAAAACAAAAACGGCAAGCTGAATAAAAAAGGCACGACATTTAAATGGAATATGCCCGACAATATAACCAGTAAATGTATCTGCGGCTATAAGAAACAGCATAACAGCCCATAGAAAGTTGGAAATTACTTCTTCATATTTCCCCAGGTCTCCCAATAATACATGCTTTTGATCTGCATAGCCAACTGCTTTTGTCTCTTTTTTCATTTCAATACTTTTACTTCTCCCAATATATCTGAATAATATCCACTGCTTTTATTGGATCCGTAAAGCCTGCATTCTTTCCGTTCAGTTTTAATATGACAGTACACTAAGGCTTTGATATATCAAAATCTATATTTTTCTTCGGCACTGTTCTTTTTTCATAAGAATAGTTAGCCTTATTCTGGGTTTGCGGCTGCTTTTCAATGTATATCAATACTGCCTGGTATTTGCTTTTCCGGTTTCGTCTTTTTAACAAATTGTATATCATTTGACGCGTTAGTTTTTTATCCGCAGGCGCCTGTTTGCCATCAACAAGTATTATATATTCATCGGTATTTATTTCTAAAATATTAATTATTTCTTTATTCGTGTATGAACTGGATATCCGTATCTTATGATTATTTTAGCTTTTTTATCATAATAACGCAATATTTGTTCCGATTATTAGCATTTTGCGATGTTATATGCTTTGAGTTCCGCTGTATAATATATTGCCGGTACGCATTAAAGCTTGTCACTATATATTGTACAGCGGATTTTCATTAAGGTTACATCGCAAAAGCCTTCGATTATGTTAAAAACACTGAAGATATTATAGACACTGCTGTTCGAACTATTGTACATCCTGCTTTTTATTCACGAAATCGCAATAAGACCTTATTGTACATAAACCGCATTCGGGATTTCTGGCCTTACACACCGCGCGGCCGTGAAAAACAAGCATATGTGAAAAGACAGTCCATTTATCTTTTGGAATTATGCGCATTAAATCAAATTCGATCTTTACAGGATCCTCTTCGCGCGTAAAGCCGATACGGCGCGAAAGCCGTTTGGCGTGAGTATCCACAACAATACCGGGCGTTTTGAATACATCACCGAGTATGACATTCGCGGTCTTTCTGCCAACACCGGGAAGCGTCAGCAGTTTTTCCATCGTATCCGGCACTTTGCCTCCGTAGTCGGAGATAATTTTTTGGCAGCACGCGATTATGTTTCGCGCCTTGTTGTGATAAAAGCCTGTAGAGCGTATATCGCCTTCAAGCTCCCTAATGTCCGCTCCCGCAAAATCTTCGACGGTGCGGTATTTTTTGAATAAAGATTCCGTCACTATATTCACTCTTTCATCGGTGCACTGCGCCGCTAGCTGAGTTGCAATCAAAAGTTGAAGAGGATCGCTGTATTTCAACGTGCAGCCGGCCATTGGATAAAGGGCACTCAGTTCCTCTATTATCTTCAGAGCCCTTTCCTTTTTTTTCATGACCTCACTCCCCCAGGATCTTATTATATAATTCAACGTATTCTTTTGCTGACCTGTTCCATGAAAAATCACTTTCCATACCTTTTTTCACCAATTCAAGCCATGTTCCGGGCTCATTCCGGTATGTCCATACGGCTCTTTTCAATGCATCGAAAAATGCTTTTGAATCCATATCCTCAAAGGTGAATCCATTTCCGTTTTCAAAATCGGAATTCACATCTATTATAGTATCTTTTAATCCCCCGGTTTCACGCACAACCGGAATTGTGCCGTATCTGAGGCTTATCATTTGACCCAGGCCGCACGGCTCGAATGCCGAGGGCATCAGGAAAATATCACTTCCCGCATAAATCCTGTGCGCTAATTTCTCATCAAATGCGATTCTAACCGAAACCTTATTCGGATATTTTTTCATAAGCTTTAAAAAAGCCTTCTCATAAAAAGGATCACCCAAACCTAACAGGATAAACTGAGTATCCAGATCCATTATTTGTTCAAAGCAATCACATACCAGGTTCAGGCCTTTCTGATCAACAAGGCGGTGGACCACGCCGATAAGCGGAACATCAAGTTCAGGCAGGCCCATTTCCCTTTGCAGCGCTTTTTTATTTTTAGTCTTCATAGCCAGGTTATTTTCATTATATGGGAAGTATATGAACGGATCTGTCAGCGGATTGAAAACCTCATAACTAATGCCGTTAACAATGCCATGCAAATCGCTTTCCCTCGTTTTCAGTATGCCTTCCATCATTTCTCCATACTGCGGCGTGAGTATTTCATGCGCATAAGTTTTGCTTACCGTATTAATTTTGTCCGAATATACAACTCCAGCCTTCAAGAAATTGAACACGCCGTAGAATTCTACACTTTCCGGCACAAATAGCGATTCCGGCAGATCGAGAACTTCCATTATTTCTTTCCCAAAATGGCCCTGATACTCAAGATTGTGTATTGTAAGCAGTGTTTTAATTCCTTCATAAAATGGATCTTTTTTTTGATAGAATTCTTTTAACAACAAAGCCGCGGGTGCTGCATGCCAGTCATTAAGATGCATGATATCGGGTTTGAATCCTATTGCTTTTATGAGCTCCAGCGACGCCTTGCTCAAAAACGCGAAGCGCGCCCCGTCGTCGTGGTGGCAGTAGATACCGCACCTGCCGTAATAGTGGTAGTTATTAAGGGTGTAGGTTAATACGGGAGCATTTTTTATTTGTTTGACAACACAGGTTTCATTCCTTTTCTCGAGTTCGACCTGAAAATCCGTTACATAATTCATCTCGTTCCCAATTTCCTTATAGCCGGGTAAAACTATACGGACATCATGACCTAACTCAACCAGTTTTTGCGGCAGCGATCCTGCAACATCGGCAAGTCCGCCCGTTTTTGCGTACGGCGCCACTTCGGCGGAAACAAACAAAATTTTAAGCCTTTCACTCATTGTTTTCCTCCGTTCAAAAAAACAAGGCAACCCCAGAGATAACGGAGTTGCCAGCTATGATACGTGTCAGGATTCTATGCAATCTTTCAGGGAAAGGTTTATCCTGCCTTGCTTGTCTATTTCTATAACTTTTACCGGTATTTCATCACCGACTTTTACAACGTCCTCAACTTTATTTACACGGTTTTTCGCAAGCTTTGATATGTGAACCATCCCTTCTTTGCCGGGGAGAAATTCAACAAAAGCTCCAAAATTCATAATTCTCATTACCTTCCCGATAAACTGCTGTCCTACTTTAATCTCTCCTGCTATCCCTTCGATAATGGAAATCGCCTTCTTGCCCGCAGCTTCGTCCGAAGTGGCAACAAATACTGTCCCATCTTCTTCTATATCTATTTTTACACCTGTTTCAGCAATAATCCGGTTTATAATTTTACCGCCCGGGCCTATTACATCCCTTATCTTATCGACATCTATCGTGGTTGTGAATATTTTGGGTGCATACGGCGACAATTGAGATCTCGGTTCACTTATAGCCTTCAGGATCACATCATTTAAAATTGTCATTCTGCCTTGTCTCGTAATTTCAAAAGCCTGACGGATCATTTCGTAAGTAAGCCCGTCAACCTTTATATCAACCTGTATTGCCGTTATGCCGTTTTTCGTTCCTGCTACTTTAAAATCCATATCTCCGAAAAAGTCTTCAATGCCCTGTATATCCATGAAAACAACAAATTTTCCCGGATTCTTTTCATCGACAACAAGGCCGGCTGAAATTCCCGCCACAGGTTCCCTGATAGGCACACCGGCATCCATCAGTGCCAAAGTGCTTGCACATACGCTGCCCTGTGAAGTTGAACCGTTTGACATGAGCACTTCCGAAACAAGCCGGATTGCATACGGGAATTCCTCTTCACTCGGTATTACAGGTTCGAGTGCCCTTTCAGCGAGCGCTCCATGACCTATTTCACGTCTTCCAGGGCCGCGGTTCGGTCTCGCTTCGCCTACACTGAACGCGGGGAAATTGTAGTGGTGCATATACCGTTTTTCTTCTTCCTCGTCAACACCATCGAGCATCTGTACATCCCCCATCGGACCTAATGTCACATTCGTAAGAACCTGTGTCTGGCCTCTCTGGAAAAGTCCTGAACCATGCGTCCGCGGCAATATTCCCACTTCGGCGTACAGAGGGCGTATATCCATCAAACCTCTGCCGTCAACCCTTTTACCTTCATATAGAATTTTCTCGCGAACAATTTTTTTCTGAAGATTATAAAATGCTTCCGATATGAGCTGGATTGAATCGGGATATTCCTCATCAAGCTTTTCATGTAGTTTTGCGGAAACATCCGCAACGTTTTTCTCCCTTGTTGTTTTGTCGTCATTCATTAAAGCTTCGGTTAATTCTTCTCTGCAAATGCTTTCCACTTTATTGAATATATCGCCGGGTACAACCATCGGAGTATAGGTAAGCTTTTCTTTCCCGACTTCATTCACTACTTCCTCTATAAAAGCGATAATCCGCTTTATTTCCTCATGTCCTTCCTTTATTGCGTCAAGCATTATATCCTCAGGTATTTCGTTTGCGCCGGCCTCGATCATTATTATTTTTTCCTTATCGCCGGAGAGAGTAACGTACATGCGGCTGTATTTGCGCTGCTCGGCGGTCGGGTTTACAATA
>DATCLI010000095.1:0-5320 GCA_036563955.1 Clostridia bacterium
GCATAGCAAAGTACCATGCTCGCGTTTAATGTGCTCCCGCTTAACCTGTCGAGGGCAACCGCTATAACAAGGGCCGCAGACATTGAAGCAACATGAGAATCGAAAAGATCGGCCCCCATGCCCGCGACATCGCCGACATTGTCTCCTACGTTATCGGCTATAACCGCAGGGTTTCTCGGGTCATCTTCCGGTATGCCGAGTTCCACCTTGCCGACAAGGTCGGCACTGATATCGGCTGTTTTCGTAAAAATCCCTCCGCCTGCCTTCGCAAACAGCGCGAGAGAACTTGCTCCGAAACTGAAACCTAAAAGAGCCGTTGTATTGTTTGTTGCAAGTAATACCGCCGTAACACCCAATAAGCTTGAACCTACGACGGCCATGCCCATAACGGCTCCTCCGCGGAAACCTGTCATAAAGGACGGTTTAATGCCTTTCACGGCAGCTTCCGCAGCTTTTGTATTTGCGATAGTGGCAATATTCATGCCTATTTTCCCAGCAACGGCTGAAAAAACAGTTCCAGCTATATATGCTATCGCCATTGTGATATTTTTTAAAATATTACCCATCCAGATAGGACTTGGCAGGAAAATGAAAATGAGAATTGCCGCCACACCCGCAAATCGAGTAAGCACACGGTATTCTTTGTTTAAAAATGTAGCGGCGCCATTTCGGATCAATTCTCCGACTTCTATTATCCTTTTGTTCGATGACGGCTGTTTTCGAACCCATGTATACAGCCAGCCCGCAAAAAGAAAAGCGAGAATCGATGCAACAATGGACATAATACCAAAAACAGTTACGTTCATATGAAAACACACCTCTTAACGCTATTATTATTCAGGCAAAAAATGCTGAACATCATTTATCATAGCATTATGCATAGCAGATTTCAACAGCGGACAAAAAAATAAGATGAGCTAATCATGGTTGTTTAAAGCCATACCTAATTAAACATTAACAAGGCAAAACCGCGGACATGTTATATTAATTAATTCTGCTGGTTAGCAGTGAAATTAACTTTTTGAAATTGCCCCGGTTTTCCTGACCCCAATCCACATTATAACAGGAAAAACAACTGCAAATAAAAGCCCGGTTTTTAATCCGGCCTCTGTCGCATCCATACTGGAAAACCAATTGACGGCAAAAAAGTTTGGCGCTTTCTGAACCGCGTTTGAAATCAAGCCGACCAGGCCGGGACCTAAAGAGCATCCAACATCACCGGCTAAAGCCAATAAAGCAAACAAAGCTGTTCCACCCCGGTGAAACTGTTTTGCCGCTAAACTGAGTGTCCCCGGCCACATCATTCCTACAGAAAATCCGCATAACGCGCAGCCAATCAGAGAGATAACCGGAAGTGGTGAAAAAACCGTAAGAAGATAGCTCGCAACGCACAGTAAACTGCTGAAGGTTAAGGCCTTTTGCAGGTTCATTTTTGATCCTTTGATACCATAAAGTATCCTTGATAAGCCCATTAATGCCGCAAATGCACACGGGCCAAGCAGATCTCCCGCGGTTTTTGAAACACCAAGGCCTATTTCGGCGAAAAGCGAAGACCATTGCGACATGGCCAGTTCTGCAGAGCCGGCACATATCATCAGAACAATAAATAGCCAAAAATATTTCTGATAAAAAAGTTTACGCGTTGGTATTTTTTGTTCATCATCAACTATTTTCCTCAGCGGCACCTTTGAAAACAGAAATATGTTTACAGCGGGCACGAGTGACCAGATTATGGGAAGGTAATACCAGTGTTTTATTCCGGCAAGCAAAAAAAACAGTGTTGATAACAAAACCACCGCAACATGCCCCCAGCAGTAAAAAGAATGCAGAAGACTCATAGCCGATGCTTTTTCATCCCCGGGCAGAGATTCTACAATCGGGCTTATCAGTACTTCTATTAAGCCTCCGCCGACTCCATTCAAAATAACAGCTGCTAATAGCCCGGTATATCCATCTGCAAAGACGAACGGGAAAATTCCCATTGCCAGGAGCCCTGATAAACAAAAAACATGAGCAAATACTGCACAAATACGGTAACCAAATTTGTCGGTATATTTAGCTGAAATAATATCAGTAGTAATCTGAATCCCGAAATTCAGCGAAATAAGAAGGCCTATCCGTTCCAGTGTTATATCAAACTCCCGCTGAAAGGTAACAAACAAAAGGGGTGCGAGGTTGTTTATTATAGCCTGTGTAATGAAACCAATATAGCTTGCATATAAAGTATGTTTGTAAGTTAACCTCATGCCGTATCCTTTCCGGTTATTTTTCAAATATCATACCATACCAAAGTTTTAGCGGCAATTAATGAAGTAAAACAGCATAAGAGAAAGACCTCAAGGAAATTATAAAATAAGTTGAATGTGGAAGATTGGAGTGCTATACTTTTTATGGAAAGGTTATGATATTTTTTTTACTCCAGGTTTGTCACCGATTTTAAAGTTCTATTAAATACATTTAAGCGAATTTGTTTTAAGGAAAGATATTATATCAGTACTTTAATTATTTGGCGTTGTTTCAGATCATGTATGGCTTAATTATTTTGCGGCAAGTCGGGCATTATGCCATTAACGAAAAAAGCTCCCGTTATGCGGTAAAAAGGCGCAAGCCCCGATTAAGCTGTCCTGATCTGTTATATTTATATTAAAAGGAGTTGAAATTTAATGTTTTGTCAAAGTTGTGGCAAACAGCTTAATGAAGGTACAAAATTTTGTACTTCGTGTGGTAAGCCGGTAAGTAACCCCGGAAGTGGTCCCGTCAATGCTGGTCCGGGTGTGCCGCCTCCTCCTCCGGTTCAGCAGAACCCTTACGTGCAGCAGGGTCCTTCCGCACAGTATGGACCTCCTGAGCCGCTGAATTATAAGATTTTCGGCGAGAACCTTCCGGCGGTTTCCATTCGCCTTCAGGCTGGTCAGAGCATATACACCCAGTCCGGAGGCATGACATGGATGGACAGCGGCATTAGCATGCAGACGAATATGCAGGGGGGCCTTATGAAAGGGATTGGCAGAATGTTTTCCGGCGAATCATTGTTTATGGCTACATATACCGCTAACGCTCCCGATCAGGAGATTGTAATTGCCAGTGCATTTCCCGGGCACATTGTTGCGGTTGATGTCGGAAAATGTCCGGTTATCGCCCAAAAAAGCGCTTTCCTGTGTGCCCAGCCAAGCGTAACTTTAAGCGCATATGTAACAAGAGGCCTTCGTTCCGGACTGTTTGGCGGGGAGGGCTTTGTCATGCAGCGTTTATCCGGTGCGGGTATAGTGTTTTTTGAAGTGGATGGAAGTCTTGTTGAGAGAACGCTGGCTCCGGGTGAAACGGTAAAGGTGGATACCGGAAATGTTGCCGCGTTTGAAGAAACAGTGCAGTACTCGGCTGAAATGGTTAAAGGCTTTAAAAATATATTGTTTGGCGGGGAAGGTTTGTTTCTTACAACTTTAACTGGTCCAGGAAAAGTATGGCTGCAGACAATGAGCATGCCTGAGTTTGCGAAGGGGATAATTCCATTTTTACCGACCAGTTCCCGATAAATATCTTAATAGTTTTGATAAAGTTTCTAAGAATGAAATTTATCAGCTGCCCGGGTCAGGTGGAGTTTAATCTTCACCTGACTTTGTGGGCGCAGCGATTTGATTCATAACTTTTTGTTAGAATTGATCTTTTGTTAATTTTTCTATAAGGCTTACATCGGATTCTTTTGTTAACGGTTTGACTGCCGGCCCTTCTATAATATCTCCTGAAAAAGTAAATCTGGAACCGTGACAGGGGCAGTCCCAGGATTTCTCCGCGGAATTCCAGTTCAGTTCGCAGCCCATATGGGTACATGTTGTATTTACCATATGAAGCTCTCCCTGATCGTCGCGGTATAAACCCGTCCTGTCGCCGTTTGATTCAACAATATCCGCTTCACCAGGTTTGATATCATAATTATCAGATATCGGTTTTATTTTTCCGGTGATAAAATGTTTTGCAACATCCAAATTCTCAACAATAAAATTTTTAATCGATCCGGTAATGTTTTTTCTGGACGGATCGAATACGTTCTGCCACGGGTTCTCACCCTTTGATATCAGGTCTCTTATTATCATTGCGCTTACCATGCTGCTTGTCATTCCCCATTTCTGGAAACCTGTTGCTATATAAAGGTCCGGGGTGTCTGAAGCATAATTGCCTATATATGGGATACCGTCGAGAGTCATGCAATCCTGGGCAGACCATCTGTAAGGGATATCGTCGATTGTAAAGATATCGCCGGCAAATTCCGCGAGAGCGCGGTAATGGTTGTTTAAATCTTTTCCTTGCCCTGTTTTATGGCTTTCACCTGCGACGAGCACCAATTCGTCCGAATCATTGTTCAAGCCTCTTAAAGAGCGAGAAGGGTCTTCAGCATTGATATACATTCCTCCCGGGTACTTTTCCCGCGCTTTTACAGCAATAATATAAGCTCGTTCACAGTATAGCTTCGAAAAGTACATCCCTTTCTTTTGAATAAACGGGTAATGGGATGCTATTATTACTTTTTTTGCAGTAACCTTTTTTTCCTGTTCCGTCGTGAGGATATAATGGTTATTAACTTTGTCAATTTCAATTATTCTGCTCTGTTCAAATATCCTTACGCCTTTTTCGTTTATCTTTTTTGCCAGCGGGACAAGAAATTTTCTCGGATGGAACTGAGCCTGGCCATCAAACCTGACAGCGGCTTTTACAGGAATCGGGAGCGGAACTTCATTTACGAATGTAGCTTTAATTCCAAGATCGGAAGCAGTTCTCGCCTCATTCTCGATAGCGTTTATGTTTTTATCCTTTTGTGTGTATACATATGCGGATTGAGGGGCGTAATCGCATTCAATGCTGTTTGCTTCGGCGATTTTTAATATTTCCCTTATAGCAGCTTCATTAGCGTGGGCGTATTGTTTTGCAAGTTCCTTTCCCATTTGGTTTTTTATTTTATCGTAAATTAAACCGTGCTGTGACGTAATTTTTGCCGTAGTATGCCCCGATGTCCGTTCGCTGATCCGCCCGGCGTCAACAATTACCGTGTCGATGCCTTCACCATTTATAAGCAGAGCACATAATAAACCGGCCATACCGCCGCCGACAACAGCGCAATCGGCAGTAATGTCTTCGGTCAATTGTGGATAATCGGTTTGTTCGGTTGTGAAAAGCCAGTAAGAACAAGGCTGTCTTGATAAATTTATGAGTTTGTTGTCATCCATATATGTTCCTCCGAAATAAGGTTTTTTCTTAAAGCTTTACAAAAATTAGTATCTATCGGAAAAAGAAAAATATCCGTAAAAGAATTGAAATGTTTTTTAAC
>DATCLI010000096.1:0-8578 GCA_036563955.1 Clostridia bacterium
TTCAAATGCATATCAATTGGTCTTGGGCCGATCGCGCAGCCGCCCGGGTAACTTATGTAAATCTCGCCGATACGGCCTAATAGCGCCCCCATTAAAACTATCGAGCTTCGCATCTTCCCTGCTGATGATTCCGGAATTTTATTTGTCGTGATATGTTCCCCATGTACGATAATTGATTTATTGCTCCGATCAACACGAAGCCCGAGCGAGACGAGAATCTCCTGCATTGTTGCAACATCTTCCAGGTTAGGACAGTTATGTATCGTACTTGTTCCGCGATTAAGGATTGTGGCCGCAAGAATAGGCAGTACGGCATTTTTGGCGCCCGGTATTTTAAGCTCGCCGTTAAGCCGGCTGCCGCCTTCTATTATGAATATGCTCAAGAAAAACACCTCCGCTTTTGTTGTCAATAATAACGGGGTAACTTACAGGTTAAGTAAACATCAGGAAATGCCGGCTGAATTAAGTCTGGGATTTTTCATAATTTATTCTATGCGGCATTAGAAATTCTGTTACTTTGACAACAGCGGATTTAGACCTTTTCCCTTTTCAGCCTGTATTGGGTTCCGACGGATCTGGATATGTTGAGCAGTATTCCTATGCCAACAAGCAAAAAGGCAAGAGAACTGCCGCCGTACGTGAAAAAAGGAAGCGGCATGCCCGTGGCCGGCATGGACGACGTTACAACAGCAACATTTATGACAACCTGGACTGCAATCAAAGAAGTCATGCCAACAGCAATCAAGCTTCCGAGCATGTCGGGGGCGTACATTGCAATCCTTATTCCTCGCCATATTAAGACAATGAATAACAGAAGAACGGTAACCGCGCCGATAAATCCAAGTTCTTCGGCCAATATCGAAAAGATAAAATCAGTATGCGGTTCGGGGATATATAAATTCTTTTGTATGCTTTGACCTATGCCTTTACCGAAAAGGCCCCCCGAACCTATCGCGTACAATGAATTTATAATCTGGTACCCGCTGTCGGTAGGATCTTCAAACGGGTTAAGAAATGTAAGAACCCTCTTCAGCCTGTATTCTTCGGTCACTACTAAATATATCATAATAGGAACGGTAGGCACCGTAATAAGAATAAAATGCCATATTTTTGCCCCGGCGCAAAAAAGAATTATAACCGCAACCGACGATATAAGAATAGTCCCGCTGAAATGCGGTTCTTTAATAAGCAGAAAATCAATAACGCCGATTATCAAAAGGTATGGGACTAACCCTTTCCAGAAATATTTAAGCTTCTCGCTGTCTTTTGAAAGCTTGAATGAAAAGAACAGAATAACCGACAGCTTTGCCATCTCGGACGGCTGGAAAGAAGCAAAGCCGAAGCTGAACCATCTCCTTGATTCATTTACTACCGAACCAATTCCGGGTATCAATACAAGAATGAGAAGAACGACGCTTGCCAGGATCATTATTGGTGAGAACTGTGCAATTCTATGGTAATCAAGGCGGGAAACAAAAAGCATTGCAAACACGCCTATTGTTGACCATATAAGCTGACGTATGAGGAAATATTCCTTGCTTCCGAATATTCTGAGCGCGTAATAGGAGCTTGCGCTGTAAACCATACTGACTCCTATCACAAGAAGAATTAATATCGTTATAAATATCCATAAATCAAAATCCCTGCGCCTCAATAGTTTCACCTCAAAGCATAAAAAGCGATTATACAGAAAATAACAGTTGCAATAATGAAAACTATTACAACTTTTGTTTCTTTCCATCCGAGAAGTTCAAAATGGTGGTGAATAGGAGCCATTTTGAAAATTCTCTTCCCTGTTTTCTTATAGTAAACAACCTGCAGGACTACGGACAAATTTTCAATAAAATAAACGAACCCTGCAATAAACAGAATAAACGGCATCTGCAGCAGCAACGACACCGAAGCAACGGCGCCGCCGAGTGCCAGGGAACCAATATCCCCCATTATTACCTTTGCAGGATATAAGTTATACGCGAGGAAACCGAGGCATGCTCCGGCAAGGATGGCACAGAACAGCTTTATCGAATTCCATTCGCTGTTCATCATCGCAACGACGGTGAAAAAAACCAGCACTATCATTGTAATGCTTCCTGCGAGGCCATCAAGCCCATCCGTAAGATTTACGGCATTTGTATAACTTATAAGCACAAAAAAGCAAAACGGCACAAAAAGAGCAATTGGAATATTTATCGGATTATCAATGCCTACAAAAGGTATCACCGTTTTTTCGCCGGCATTTGTCATTAAGACAATATAGGCGGTGAAACATGCGGATATGATTAAAAGGCCGAGCATTTTTTGTTTTGGCTGCAAACCTTCATTTCTTTTTCTTTTTATTTTAAGAAAATCATCAATAAACCCTACCAGGCCAAACCCAATTGTGGTTAATATCAAAGCGGCCATATTCATGTCTTTTGCGGCATAAAACCCTCCGATAATTAACAGTGGAATCACAAATATAAACCCACCCATTGTAGGAGTGCCCTGCTTTGTCAAATGTGTTTTAGGTCCGTCTTCCCTAACCGTCTGTCCGAACTTTAATCTCCTCAGCAGCGGAAGCAGAACGGCTCCCGATACCAAGGCCAGAATAAACGCGGCAATAAATACGGTAATATGGGAGGGAATACTGTTTATCCACGCCATATTTTCTCCTCCGGTAAAATAATTTATCACATTATTCCTTTCGGCGTTCAAATAATCAATCGAGTTCAAAAACTTCTTTGATAAGCCAATCCATGCTCATTCCCCGGGAACCTTTAAATAGTACCACATCATCGGGACAAATAATGCTTTTCAGATACGGTACGGCATCTTTCGCATCGGTGTAATGACTGATGATTTTTCCGTCCATACCGGCTTCAAGGGCTCCTGCGCAGTAATCTTTTGCAAGTTCTCCAACGGCGACAAGATAATCTATGCGTTCGTTCGCGACCGTTCTTCCCACTTCTTTATGGGCTTCACCGGCTAAACTGCCTAATTCGTACATATCCCCCAGAACCGCAATGCTTCTGTTTTTTCCCGCCACTTCCCTTAAAACCGACAACGCCGCCCGCATTGATGAGGGTGCGGCATTATAAGTGTCGTTAATTACTTTTACTCCTTTTATCCCGACGATATCGAGCCGCATTTTTTCATGTGAATAGCAGGCGAGACCTTTTTTAATATTCTCATTCGACACTCCGAGTTCTATACCGCATGCAATAGCCGCGAGCGCATTCGAAACCTGATGAATTCCGGGAACCGAAAGAACAATTTCGACATCCTCATTGCGAATATTAACCAGAAAACGTACTCCTTCTTCGCCCATTGTTTCAATTCCAAACGCATGAAGCGGAATATTTTCATTGATTCCATAATAAACAACATTCATATTGAGCAGCCCGTTAAGCCCCGACAACAGCTCATCGTCACCGTTTAAAATGAGTATGCCGCTATCCTTCATGCCTTTTGTCACTTCCAGTTTTGCCCGCAGTATATTCTGCCGCGAACCGAGCTTTTCAAAATGTGATATGCCGATATTTGTAATGACGGCTATATCCGGTCGTATAATGCGTGAAAGATACTCAATTTCACCAAGCGCATTCATGCCCAATTCAAAAACAGCCGCCGTGTGCTCGCGTTCAAGCTGGAAGACCGACAGTGGAAGTCCTATATTGTTGTTAAAATTGCCGATCGTTTTGTGTACATTATACTGCGTTGACAATATTTGCGCGACCATTTCCTTCGTGGTTGTCTTCCCGACGCTTCCTGTAATCGCGATAACCGGTATATTATATGTTGCCAGATATTTTTCCGCAAGATGCCCAAGCGCCGATACAGTATCATCAACAATGACAGCCGCCCTGCCCTCCGGCGGCGTTACATAGGTATCCGATACAACCATCACAGCTCCGTTATCAAAGGCTTTACCTATGAAATCATGCCCGTCAAAGTTTTTGCCGCGAATCGCAAAAAACAAGCTGCCCGTCTTCATTTTTCTTGTATCGGTACTTACCGTGTCCGTTTCGATGCCCGGATTCCCTACAAGCTTACCGCCTATCCATGAGGCGATTTTATCGGCGCGCATCCTGTCCATTTAATCACTCCAGTTCTTCGAGTATTTCCTTTACTATTTCCCGTTCATCGTAATGAATAGTTTTATCACGGAATATTTGATATGTTTCATGACCTTTTCCGGCAAGCAGAATAATATCCCCGTTCTGCGCATTACTCATAGCATAACGGATAGCATCCGTCCTGTCCTGAATTATAATATATTGCCCGTCCGTCAGTTTTATTCCTTGCTCAATGTCCTTTATAATAGCGGAAGGGTCTTCCGTTCTCGGATTGTCCGATGTAATTATCGTTAAATCGGCAATTTCTCCCGATATTTTCCCCATTTGAGGTCTCTTGCCTTTGTCCCTGTCGCCTCCGCATCCGAAAACGCTGATGAGCCTGTTCGGAACAAAAGCTTTCACTGTTCTTAGTATATTTTCAAGGCTGTCCGGGGTGTGCGCGTAATCAATCATAACGGTATAAGGTTTTCCGGGTGTCGGAACGACCTCGGCACGTCCCGGAACATGTATGTTTTTAAGCCCGTTTTCAATATGTTCGGGATTAATATTCATTATCCCGGCGACGCCTATAGCGGCCAAAGCATTATAAACGGTAAATCTGCCCGGTACGGATACCTCAATGGTACGGCTGAACCACGGAGTACGGACATTAAAACGGACTTTATCCGCATATGCGTTAATATTTTCTGCCATAATATCCGATTTGTTTTCTATACCAAACGTCAGGCACGGGCATTTGCTCTCTTCCAGTATACGCGCGGAAAAGGGCGAATCGACGTTGACAAGACCACGATCCGCCATTTTTAACAGTTTAAGTTTGGAATTCAGATAATCCTCCATATCGGTATGCTCATTGGCGCCGATATGATCCTTTGAGAAATTCGTAAACACGCCTATCTTAAAATGTGACGCATCCACTCTGCTGAGCTTTAATCCCTGTGACGAAACCTCCATAACAACCGAATCGGCGCCTTTATCCGCCATTTTGTCAAACAATTCCTGAAGGTCATATGATTCGGGCGTCGTTCTCTGTGCCGGTATTTTTTCACTGCCTATGCTGTTTTCAACAGTACCGATTAAACCTACGATTTGGCCTGCCTGTTCGAGAATTGATTTAATCATATGCGTCGTCGTAGTTTTGCCTTTAGTTCCTGTAATGCCTATTAGATTGAACCTGTCCGAAGGGCGCCCGAAGAAAGCCGCAGATACGCGGGCCAGCGCATAGCGCGTGTCCGGTACTTTTATCACGGTCGCGTCCCCGAATATCGTAATGTCTTTTTCAACGAGAAATGATGAAGCTCCGTTATCGGCAGCGGACAGCGCATATTTATGTCCGTCCGTTTTAAAGCCGTCTATGCACACAAATAACGACCCCGGCACGGCTCTTCTCGAATCATACACGACGCGGGTTATATCTTTGTTCATTGTTCCGTTAATGTTTATAACGGGTAGCCCTTCAATTAATTTCGCAAGTTCCATAATATCCCTCCGATAAACAGCCATATCTTTTTTAATCCGCAACAGTGTGCTCAAACCATATGGTTACAACCTGACCCTTGTTAAGCTCAATTCCCGGCTCATACTCCTGCCGGCGTGCTTCCCCGATGCCTTCGACCTTTATGTTCAGCCCCGCTTTTCTCAGTGATTCGGCCGCTTCGCTTATAGTTTTGTTAAGAACATCGGGCATAACCACGGTTATTTCCTTTTCCGGCTGGTATGTATACAGTATTACCGTAGAACCGCTGGGAACACTGCTGTTTGGTTTCGGTGTCTGTTCCATTATTACTGCGTCATCTTCCTTATATTCGCCTTCGATAATATAATTCAACTCGTAGTTTTCGAGTTTTTTACGGGCATCAATGAGCGTAAGGCCGCGGACTTCAGGAACGGAAACCTCCTTCAACATTAACTTTCGATCCATTTCCGTATACTCGCGCTCAACACGCAGGTAATCGAGGATCTCTTCCATCAGCTTGCCGGCTACAGGCGCCGCGAGCATTCCGCCCGAATGCGGGTAAACCTGCGGGTGGTCAAGTATTACGAGAAGGACAACCTGTGGATCATCCGCCGGCGCAAATGCTGCGAACGAAGCTATATAGCGGCCTTCCGAGTCGGTTTGTTCCGTTTCCGATGTCCCTGTTTTGCCCGCTATCCTATAACCGCTTACATACGCATTTCTTCCGGTACCTTCCGCAACAACGCCTTCGAGGATATCCCGCAGAGTATCGGAGGTTTGCTTTGATATAACCTGTCTTACAACCTGAGGTTCGTACTTTTCAATTATATTTCCCTGACTGTCGCTGATCTGTTTTACTATCAGCGGTTTCATAAGATAACCGCCGTTTGCGATTGCACTGTACGCTGTAACGAGCTGCAGCGGAGATATCGTAAAGCGCTGCCCGAAAGAGCTGACGGCAAGGTCGAGCTCCGTCGGTTTTTTATGCCATAAGTACTGCGAATCATCCGGTTCTCCGTTCAACGTTATTCCCGTTCTCTGCATAAAGCCGAAATTCCTCACATAGCGGTAAAACTTGTCTATACCGAGTGCAAGAGCGGTCTTGACAAAGACGGGGTTGCACGAATTGTAAACACCCATCCGAAAAGTTTCGGCTCCATGCCCTCCCGCTCTCCAGCAGTCAATATTGTATCCGGCCATATGAACCGTATTGCAGACAAACTCGGTTTCAGGGGTTACTACCCCTTCTTCAAGCGCCGCTGCCGAGGTTATTGCCTTAAACGTCGAACCCGGTTCGTATGTGTCCATTAAAGCTTTGTTCCTGAATACCGTTTGGAACAGCAATTCTACATCCTCACTGCTTGACTGCCCTTTCCAGTCTTCTTTCTCTATAAAGTCCGGTTTTGCAAAAGGATCGTTAGGGTTATAATCCGGTTTTGAAGCCATAGCCAGTATTTCTCCGGTTCTCGGATCCATTACTAAAGCCGCGGCTCCGCGTTTAAGGTTATAATCCAGCATTGCCTTTTCAAGGGCTTTTTCCGTAAAGTGCTGTATTGTTTCATCAATAGTAAGATATATATCGTACCCGTCAACAGGTTCAATATATCGTTCCGGACTGTATTTTACCTGCCTGCCTCCCGCGTCTACTTCAACCATAACCATTCCCGGCTCGCCGTTGAGCATTGCGTCATAATACTTCTCTATACCGTTCAATCCCTGGTCATCAACTCCCGTGAATCCTAATACATGCGACGCCAATGTGCCATTGGGAAAGAAGCGTTTGGAGTCTTCATCGACACAAATACTGTCGATACCGTTTTCTACCAGGTATTCACGAACCCTGTTTCCAATCTCCTTGTCAATCTTTCTTTTTATGTACGCCCAGCTGGAGTTTTCAGTGAGCCTTGCCTTAACTTCTTCATCCGTCATGTCAAGCATTTGGGCAAGAGCGGACGCTATTTCGTCTATTTTTTCCGGTTTGTCTTTGAATTTGTCTTTAAAATCCTGCGGGTTTACTGATACTGTTTCCACCGAACCGCTTATCGCAAGGCCTTGTCCGTTCCTGTCATAGATTGTTCCCCTTTTAGGGTTAATAATACGATTGCGGGTTTGAGCATAATAAGCCTGTCTTGAATATTCTTCGCCCTTTACAATCTGATAATAACCTAATCTGATGATAAGAACAATCATAAGAAGGAAATACATAAGCATTAAAAAAAATGATCTCTGCCTTACTTTTTTATTCTTGGAAACCAAACCAATCCCCCTCTTTTGGGCAATAAAAACGTCTCATATTGTAAAAAAGGACCTTAGATTGCCGCATTTAACGATATCTACGTTTATTTGCCCTCAATCCATTGTCCCATATAATTCTCCCTATATTTATATTCGCCATAAACCACCATTTTGACTATATAATTAATATTTATTGATCAAAATATGCTGCTATCCAGGATTTTAAGGTCTTTCTTTCCTCCTTGTGAACTGTACCGGTTACCAGGCTGTAATTTACTTTAGGTACTTTTACAGGTATTCTCTGATAGTTATCAGGCATTTTCATACCCAGCTTTTCCTCGGCAATCCTGCGGACGTTTTCCAAATTGATCTGTGATCCTATTTTTGCCTGAAGCTTGCGGTTTTCATCCTTAAGTTGTTCATATCTCTGATTTTGAGCCGCAAGTTCACAGTTAAGCTCGGTAATCGCGCTGAACCTGAAAATCAGTGTAAAAAATATCACAAAAGCGAGCAGAATACAGATGATTATCTGCCCTAAAGGAATAGTACGCTGTTCAAGATGAACAACTGCTTTACTTCCTGGTGCATTTGTTGTTTTTTGATATTCTTTCCTTTGAGGCTGATAATTGATCTTAGGGGCCGCAGTACCATATACATAATGGTATTTGCTCTTCATACTTTCACCTCTTTACGGCTCGCCGCAATAATAGCTTTTAAGACAACAAACCCCCGGGCTGGATTAACCAAGCCGCGGGTTTTGATGTAAGATAAAAGCTCATTTGTTCGTTTGATTTTTTTCCTTCGTATTTTTTTTATACTTTTTCTTTTGTAA
>DATCLI010000097.1:0-2889 GCA_036563955.1 Clostridia bacterium
AGTGCTTCTACAAATTGAGATCAGTAAAGTTTGATGTACCTGTCGCAAAGCCGCGTACATAATCAAAGTCAGACATTAAAAACTGGAAGATTGGATCAACACCCACCCACTTACAATAAGAAAGATCGGCAGCACCTTGGACAGTCGGTATTACGCCCTCTTTTACTAACTTTTCACACACATCAAAGTATTCATCAATATTCTTAGGTATTGATAGATTATACTTTTTAAATATATCGACGTTATAGACCGTGCATATCCATGTAGGAGCCTCTGGTATTCCATACAACTTACCGTCTTTAGCTCTCAAAAGGTCAACAACACCGGAATCAATCTTATCCCAATAAGGAATATCAGTAAGATCCACAAGTTCTCCAGCTTCAGCCCGCGCGTAATATGCATCCTCAAAACGGGCGCCAAAGATGTCCGGCCCTTCACCAGCAAGCAGTCTCGCATTAATAACATTATAGATCTGATCTCCGCTAATCTGCTCATACTCTACGATAATACCCGTATCGCGTTCAAATTGCTTATAGAACTCTGTTACCGGTGATTCCCAAAATGCTATGGAAATCTTGGTACCTGCGTAAGGTTTATCGTTTTTCGCAGTTTCAGCGGCTGTTGATGAGTCGGCAGCACTGGCTCCGGTAGTTGATTCAGGCGCAGATCCGGATGAAGACCCGGCCGGCCCGCTGCATGCCGTCAGAGTGACAGAAATAATCATCATTACAGTTAATAAAAGAAATAGAACCCTTTTCACTGTTTTCCTCCCCTTTCTTAATTTTTACCAACGTGTAAAGTTGTTCTGTCTTTAATTATAAAAACAGATAAAATATATATAAACTCAAATTTTTTATATATAGTGGATATTTTTTAGATGCCATACTTGATAGATTCAAATAAAACATTAAGCTGCAATAAAAGCGAAAAGAAAAATTTTTTCCATGTTTACTTGACACAAACCTGCCTGATTCTCAGATTGACACTATTAACCGTGTATGATATTTTGAAAACAAGGTTCATTTTAATATTTTATGGGAGGGTAAACAATGAAACACCATCTTGCAGAAGGAAAAACCTTACCCGAGGCATATCATAAATCCCTTGTAAAACTGTACCAGGAGGGTTCCATGGTTCCGTGCCCGGACTATGATACAAATATGCTGGAAACATCGCTGACCTTTTATGTTGAGAACGCTATAGCGGAACCATTCATATCCAAGTTGTTCCCCGGCGGTCACCGGGAACTGCAGCAGTACACAATGGAAATCGTTGACGGCATTCTCGATTTTAAAATCGGCGACGGAAACTGCTGGGAATATACGTACCATCAAAGGTTTGCGCATCAATTACCCTGGATATATTCGGAATTGAAGAAAAACCCTTATACCCGCAGAGCTGTCATGAATATCCGCGATTTCGAAGTGGACACGTCGAACACGCACCCAGCCTGCCTGCAGTCCATCCAATTCTTTATCCGTGATGACAAACTGCATATGAAGATAATGATGCGGTCGAACGACGCCGTCCAGGCAACCTTTATGAACGCGGTGGGCTTTATCGCACTGCAGAGAAAGGCTGCTGCCGACCTCGGCTATCCGGTGGGAGGCTATACCCATACAGCCAACAGCTTCCATGCTTATGAAAGAAGCTTTAAAGTCCTTGAAAAATACGTAAAGGACATCCAGGAATGTGACATTGAAGATTTGACCTATAATTATGAAGAATTCTATAAGGAACTGATGGAAGAAAGCATTCCTGAGATAATGCAGCAGGTAAACGCACTGAAGGAAAACATGAAGTGTCGGGGTTCCTAAGACAGAAAACCAGTAATAGAATCACTCGATTAAATTTCAATGCCAAGATCTTTAAGCAGGTTCATTGCAGCCATTCTTCCCATATTACGAATCGCACCTTCGGTAGAAGCCGCACAATGGGAGCCAAGAACTATGTTGTCAAGCTTAAACCATCGTGCGTCCTTTGGAGGTTCGCTAGTAAACGTGTCTATACCGGCGCCGTAGATCCTTTTGTTCGCAAGAGCGTTAAACAGTGCGTCTTCGTTAATAATACCCCCTCTTGCGGTATTTACAATAATTACGGTGGGTTTCATTTTATTGATCTGTGCTTGACCAATGTAATTATTTGTTTCAGGAGTAAGCGGGAGATGAACGCTTATAATATCAGCGCTTTCATATATCTCCTCCGGCGTTGCTTTGGTTATATTGTGAGCTTCAGCATAAGCTGCATCCCAGAAAATATCATGAGCTATCACTTTCATAGAAAAACCCTGGGCTCTTGCCGCCACAAGCTTTCCAACAACGCCTAATCCAATAAGTCCCAGCGTTTTATTGCTAATGTCCGATGTGACTATCTTAACCCAGTTTCCGGTTCGGCATTTTTTATCTATTTCCACAACCTTTCTTGCAACCGCCAACATAAGTGCCATGGTGTAGTCGGCTACTGCTTCGGAATTGGCCCCTGTGGTACAAGAAACTTTTATACTCCTTGATTTCGCAGCTTCTATATCAATATTGTCTAAACCAACACCATATTTTGCTATAGCTTTTAACCGTGGAGCCGTGGTTATTACTTCCGCATCCAGCGGATCTACGCCAACAATCACACCGTCACAGTCTTTCAACAGACTTTTCATTGATTCCTTATCGAGAATATTTCCGGTTTCATTGCGAACCACTGTTAAGCCGGCTTTTTCAAGCATCCTAAACACAAATGGATCCTTTTTACCGAAAGAACGCGGTGTTACCAATATCTTAAGTCCCATTTACAACACTCTTTCTCTGACATTTTAACGATTTAGCATTTTGCGATGTTATATACTTTGTGTTCCGATGTACAATATATTGCTGGTACGCATTAAAGCTTGCCACT
>DATCLI010000098.1:0-2919 GCA_036563955.1 Clostridia bacterium
CTCCGACATATTGGAAGCCCAGCTTTATAATTATTTTTACCGGAAAATTGGGCTGGTTCCAAACCTTCCCGATAATTTTTCCCGAAAGGTGTATTTGGATAAACTGCTTGAATTTTTAAGAATAAGTTCAGACGTACAATAATTTTGAAGAACAATTGTACAATAGTTACAAAATAAATGACAGAACTGTAACTGTTCGTGAGGCGAAATAAAAAAATATAGCATAATATCTTTGTTTTGAACGCGATATATTGTATAATGATAATTGCTGTGTATACAAAGTACATCTGCACTGCGGTTAATTATCAAAATAGGGCAGCTAAGCTATGATTGAGGATGATCGCTTCCAAATCATATAAAGCAAGTACACTGTAAAATTGTGTCCAATATTAAGGAGGGAGATATAATGTCAAAAAAAACTATGATGACCATGGATGGTAACCAGGCTGCGGCATATGTCGCATACGCTTTTACCGACGTGGCTGCTATTTACCCCATTACGCCGTCTTCTCCCATGGCGGAATTTGTTGATGAATGGTCTGCTCATGGGAAAAAGAATATTTTCGGGCAGAATGTCAGAGTTACCGAAATGCAATCCGAAGCAGGGGCGGCAGGCGCCGTTCACGGTTCTCTGCAGGCCGGTGCTTTAACGACTACGTTTACAGCATCGCAGGGGCTTTTATTAATGATTCCGAACATGTATAAGATAGCAGGAGAGCTTTTGCCCGGGGTTTTCCATGTAAGCGCCCGCGCAGTGGCTTCACATGCGCTGTCAATTTTCGGAGATCATACCGATGTTATGGCTGCAAGGCAAACAGGTTTTGCTCTTCTGGCCGCCGGAAGCGTTCAGGAAGTTATGGATCTGGGTGGTATTGCCCATTTAAGTGCAATAAAATCCAGGGTACCGTTTCTGCATTTCTTTGACGGTTTCAGAACGTCGCATGAGGTTCAAAAAATTGAAACTGTTGATTATAAGGAGTTTGAAAGCCTTATTGACAAGGATGCGCTTCGAGAATTCAGAAACCGCGCTTTGAATCCCGAACATCCCGTTACACGCGGTACCGCGCAGAACCCTGATATTTTCTTCCAGGCAAGGGAATCGTCGAACAGGTATTACGATGCGGTTCCTGATATTGTTGCCGCATACATGAAGGAAATATCAAAAATAACAGGAAGAGAATACAAACCATTCGATTATTACGGCGCTCCCGATGCCGAGGACATTATTGTTGCAATGGGTTCGGTCATCGAGACAATTGAAGAAACTGTTGACTATCTTAATTCTAAAGGCAGAAAAGTCGGTGTTATCAAGGTTCGTCTATACCGTCCGTTCTCAGAGAAATATTTCTTCGATGTACTGCCTGAAACCGTAAAAAGAATTGCTGTTCTTGACAGGACGAAGGAACCGGGTGCAACGGGAGAACCGTTATATCTTGATATTAAGAACCTGTTTTACGACAAACCGAACAAGCCGTTTATCATAGGCGGGCGTTACGGCCTTGGTTCCAAAGATACCACACCGTCACAGATTAAGGCTGTCTATGATAACCTCAGATCAGACAATCCTAAAAAGATTTTTACCATCGGAATTGTTGATGATGTAACAAACCTTTCACTCGAAATAAAAGAGAAAATTGTTACCGAGAGCGAGGGAACCGTCCGCTGCAAGTTCTGGGGTATGGGTTCGGATGGAACTGTCGGAGCAAATAAGAGTGCTATTAAAATAATTGGTGACGAAACCGATCTGTATGCGCAGGGCTATTTCTCGTACGATTCGAAGAAATCCGGCGGTGTAACGGTTTCGCATCTCCGGTTCGGAAAAAACAAAATTCGCTCTACATATCTTATAGACGAAGCGGATTATATAGCATGTCACAACCAGGCTTATGTTGAGAATTATGATTTAATCGCAGGTTTGAAAAAAGGCGGTACATTTGTTTTGAACTGCCAGTGGAGAGATGAAGAACTTGAAGCAAAACTGCCGGGACATTTGAAAAGGCAAATTGCTAATGACGGGATCAATTTCTACACAATAAACGCAACGGACATAGCAGAAGAAATAGGTCTCGGGGGCCGGATAAACATGATTATGCAGGCTGCGTTCTTTAAACTCGCGAATGTTATTCCGGTTGATGAAGCGGTGGAGTATCTTAAACAGTCAATAGTCAAGTCTTATGGCAAGAAGGGCGAAAAAATAGTTCAAATGAATTATATGGCGGTGGACAAGGGTATTGAATCGCTGCATAAGGTAAACGTACCTGAAAGCTGGAAAACCGCCGATAACGTAATTAAAAAAGAGCAGGATGATCTGCCTGAGTTTGTTAAAAAAGTAATGAATCCAATGGTTGCGATGAAAGGTGACGATTTACCGGTAAGCGCTTTTTCAGGGGCTGAAGACGGGACATTCCCGCAAGGCCTGTCGGCTTATGAAAAACGCGGTATAGCGGTAACCGTTCCCGAATGGCAGAACGACAAATGCATACAGTGCAACCAGTGTTCCTTTGTATGCCCGCATGCGGTAATACGTCCGTTCCTGTTAAATGATGAAGAGAAAAAGAACGCGCCGGATGGGTTTGTTACGAAACCTGCGGTAGGCCCTCAGTTGAAAGGGCTTCATTACAGAATTCAGGTAAGCGTGCTTGATTGTACCGGGTGCGGAAACTGTGCGGACATATGTCCTGCGAAGGAAAAGGCTCTTGTTATGAAGCCTCTTGATTCACAGATGAACCAAACTGAGAACTGGAATTACGCATTAAAACGGGTTTCCGTTAAGGATGACCTGATGCCGTTGACAACACTTAAAGGCAGCCAGTTCGCACAGCCTTTGTTCGAGTTCTCCGGCGCTTGCGCGGGATGCGGCGAAACCCCGTATATTAAAGTAGTAACCCAATTGTTCGGCGACAGGATGATGATTGCAAA
>DATCLI010000099.1:0-5337 GCA_036563955.1 Clostridia bacterium
CCTTTGGCAGAGACGAAGTATATAACCAGAAAGACGCGGAAGGATTTATAAACCTTTTTGGCCTCCCGACTAAAGTACAGGCAATGATGAAGAAAAAATGCGGGCTTGAATAATATCCGGTTTTTCGAGGCCGGATTGCGAAAAATCCGAATTGTATGAATATGGAGGAAATGTAATGAAGCTGTGGAGCGGTCGTTTTTCAAAATCTACGGATCCGCTGGTTGATGATTTTAACTCGTCTATCCGTTTCGATAGCCGCCTTTATAAGCATGATATCTTAGGAAGCGTGGCTCATACAAAAATGCTTGGGAAATGCGGAATTATTCCCGAGGAGGAATCTTCGCTCATTTGCAAAACGCTTCTTGAAATCCTTGCGGATATTGAAAATGGCAATATCGAATTCGAAGCCGACGCTGAAGACATACATATGAATATTGAGAAAATCCTTATATCCCGGATAGGAGAAACAGGCAAAAAGCTGCACACCGGACGAAGCAGGAATGATCAGGTATCCGTTGACATGCGGATGTATTTAAAGGATGAAAACATCAAGATTCGCGGCATGATCACGGAACTTATGACTGTGCTTATCCGTATCGCGGAGCAGAACCTTGACGTTATAATGCCCGGGTATACGCATTTGCAGAGAGCTCAGCCCGTGACATTCGCCCATCATCTTATGGCATATGTCCAAATGCTGTTAAGGGACCGCGAAAGGCTTTCGGATTGTTATGCCCGCCTGAATGTCATGCCTCTCGGTTCCGGCGCCCTTGCGGGTACAACCTACAATCTTGACAGGAGAATGACAGCTATAGAGCTTGGATTTGACGCAATTACCGAAAACAGCATTGACGCCGTATCCGACCGTGATTTTGTACTCGAGACGGCTTTCTGCCTTTCGGTTTTAATGATGCATATGAGCCGTTTCAGCGAAGAGATTATTCTATGGTGTTCCCATGAGTTCTCTTTTATAGAGCTCGACGATGCGTTCAGCACAGGAAGCAGCATTATGCCGCAGAAAAAGAATCCCGATGTTGCGGAGCTCGTCCGCGGAAAAAGCGGCCGCGTATACGGTAACCTGATGGCTCTGCTGACTGTTATGAAAGGTCTGCCGCTGGCCTATAATAAAGATATGCAGGAAGACAAGGAGGCTATATTCGATTCAATTGATACGGTTAAAATGTGCCTGCCGGTATTCACCAAAATGGCAGAAACAATGAAAATAAACCGCGACAATATGCTTAATGCGGCCAAAAGCGGTTTTACAAACGCCACTGACATAGCCGATTATTTAGTTAAAAAAGGCGTGCCGTTCCGCGATTCGCATAATATAACCGGAAAACTTGTCGCTTACTGCATAGGGCATAAAAAGGACATCAGCGAACTTACTATGGAAGAGTTCAAATCCTTTTCACCATATTTCGAAGACGACATTTACAGCGAAATTACGCTTGAAGCATGCGTAAACGGCAGAAAGCTTGCGGGAGGACCGGCTAAGGAAAGCGTAAAGGCATCAATAGCAAAAGTGAAAAAACTTCTTTGAAAAGCAAACACAGGAAGGCTGTCCTGCAGCTTTCCTGTGTTTATCAAATTTTTATTATCAGTTCCAATGGCTTAATCGATATATCCGGTTCAGATGCAGCCCTTAATTAAAAAGCCCCGGATTCTCTACCGGAGCTTTTAATAAGGTTTTGCTTTTTTATCAAGGGCTTTGCCCATACTATACCAGGAATCCCTCAGCTTTTTCCTCATAGCTCCGTCAAGTGTACTTTCAATAACATCATTAAATTGTCTGCGCATTCTGTGATATTCTCGAACGTCAAATTCTTCTTTTTCCAGCAATGCGTCCATTTCCTCAAGCCAATCCATAAGATAATCGATACCCATAAACTCTTTGGAAGCTTTTTTCTTTAAATGTGCCACTACAAGCTTCACCGCTTTTCTTTTTACATCGGCATCGGTTAATTGTTTTTTTGTGTTTTTTTCAGTTTTAACATCCATCACCGCTCCTACTCCTTTCTATTATAACGAGGTAAAAAATGAGCTTACGCCCTACCTCTGTTTTCATCAAGCAAAGATTAAGTGCAAAAATCCTTTTTTTCTGCTTCAATGGTGGGTATAATCCATCACTGCATTGGCATTTGATAAAATGGCCTTGTACGAATTATGCGACAAAACCAGGCCCCAAAAAAAAACAAAAGCCCTATTATAGCGCAAATAATTATGAATAAATTAATGCAAAAAAATTAATGCAAACAATATTTCCGTTAAATAAGCAAACCGCAGGAACGTATAAAATTGCTCAAAAAACAACTGCAATTAATTACACCGGCATGCAAACAGTAAAATTTCCGGTGCATTTATATTATACCTTAAATCTTCCAGAAATGCAAACTCAAAATAAGGTAAGGCATTTGCGATGTAACCTTAATAAAAATCCGCTGTACAATATATAGTGACAAGCTTTTATGCGTACCAGCAATATATTGTACAGCGGAACTAAAAGTATATAACATCGCAAATGCCATAAGGCAAAACCAGGAAATAAAGCTCTCAATTAAAGAACTATTATAAAACAACGGAAACAAGGAGCTACTGTACAATGGTCATACAACGGCTATAGAGTAATGGCAGAGCACGGCTAATAGGTAATTAATTTTTTACCGTTTAGCTTTTCAGGATCTATCAGGCTTTCCTTCCCTTTCGGAACAACAACGGTTCTTGGGTCGCCGTCGCTTATATACATCCTGGCCCTTGTCATATTCGGAAGCCAATATGTAAGGTCGAACTTTATCTCATTTTTGCCCTGCGAACGAATACGCGCTACATAACCGGGATTATAGTCTTTATGAATCGAAGGCACGCTTGGCGTCGACCCGACCGCCATAATAGTCTCATTGAAATAACGGGCGCCTTCATATTCTCCCTGTACCATCGCGTCTTTCAGTTCTTCGGGCGCTTTTCCTCCATGCGGGAGGGCAAGCGAGTAAAATGAAAGACCTTTTATTATCTCCTGCAGGCGTTTTTGATTCCTGCCGAGTCTTTCATAAATCTGTTCGCGGTTTTTTGATCCCGAAAAATTGAAATGTCCCCACGAATGATTGCCGACTTCAAAACCGCAACTTGTCAGTATCTCCAGTCTTTCTTTCAATGTGCCGGCTCCTTCGAAAGTCTTTTCTTCCTTATCCATATTCAAATAGAAAATACCTTTGAGCCCGAAATCAGGATGCTTCTCGTTGAACTTTATCATAATCCCGACGGCCGATTTAGGATTTACAACGAGTTTGCCGTTTTCCTTGATCAGGTTGAACTGTCCGGAAGAACCGTCATCAAAAGTAAAAACCATTGGCCTTGTGCCTGCGGGGACAGATATGTTATGGTCTATAAAATCCCGCATGCTGATAAGCCTGTACCCTTCACTATGCAACGTTTCAAGAAGTTTTTCGAAAGCATCGAATGAAGTCGTGAAATCTTCATCAGTGGTTAAGTTCAAATCCTCTACAAAATTGTGGAACATAACAATCGGTATATCGCCGGATTCATTCGGCTGTATTTTTGAATAATCAACAGGCTCTATTTCTATCTCCGGTGCCGGCGACAACGCTGCCTGTTCAGGAGACGGAACAGCCGGTGTCGGTGACAGGGCTCCCTGTTCAGGGGATGAAACGGGCGGTGTCGGAGAAGATGCCGCAGGTGACGGTTCCTGTTCGGTTCCAGGTTCCTTCGATCCGTCAATTAACTGCTCCGAAGGCGGAGTCTTTTCATTCCCGCTTTTAAATATGCATGACACCGCTATTAACAAACATACTGTGATCATTAGCATGATGATTCCTTTTAAAATTCTCATCTTTAGTTTCCACTCCTATATCAATATTCTATCCCGTATCTTGCGCGTACTCCCATATCATAAGGATGCTTTACTTTTTCTATTAACGATATATAATCCGCCAAATCACGCAGACTATCCGGCGCATCACGGCCTGTACATATTATCTCCGTTTTTGCCGGTCTTTTTATTAATACATTTGCTATGTCTTCTTCTGAAAGCAGCCCGTTTCCAATAACATCAAGAATTTCATCAAGCACAACGACATCCCATTTCCCGGACAAAATTTCTTCCCGGACATGCTTCCAGCCTGCCTGGAGATCTTCTTTCGTTTCAGCAAGCTGTTTTTCGGTCATTTTCCACAGGAATAAATGATGCCTCTGCTCCGGGCGGTAAAAATAAAGCTTTTCGGTGAACTTCTCCAGGATATTTTTTTCGCCTGTTATGGTGTTCTTAAGAAATTGAACAAACAGTACCTTAAGACCCGTTCCGAGAGCTCTTACCGCAAGACCGACGGCTGCGGTTGTTTTTCCTTTGCCATCACCTATATACATGTGGATCATTCCCTGCGAAAGCATACTGTTTCCTTTCAGAATAAAATAAAAAAATACAGCACTGAAAAACAAAAGTATATTTGTTTTAAGCAATACAGCATCTGTTAAACAATAATTTAACATTATTATATTACATTATGTTTTGTACCGCAATGAAAACCATACAAAGGCTTTTGCGATGTAACCTTAATATAGATCCGCCGTACAATATATAATGACAAGCTTTAATGCGTACCAGCTATATATTGTACAGCGGAACTCAAAGCATATAACATCGCAAAAGGCTATACACATGCAGCTATTTTCTGTATTTATTGAAGGGATTCGGCATTTTCCCGATTCCTTTATACCTGTCGGCAGGCTTCGCTTTTCTGTTCATTCCGACAACACTTCCGACAGCTCCGGCCAGTATGCCTGCCAATATCATTATAACCGCGCGGCTGTTAAGCATAAAATCTTTATAAATAATGCTGCTCGCCATATATAGAACAACCATATACAAAAGCCCGCATAATGTCCCCTTCAGCACCCCGTTTTTCTGATTAAGAACTCCTGTCTTAAACCCTGCGGCAAGCAAACCCGTCAATGTGGCAATCAATACGGCAAACGTAGTATACTTTTCGGGAAAATCGGTAAAAGCTAAAATACCGGCTAATACTAACAGAGCCGGAACAGTGATTCCATAAGCGGTAATCAGTGCGGAGCCGATGCCATACCCTTCCGTCTTGACTGCGCTTCGCCCTTTTGTCTTATTATCCAGCATACTATTCCCCCCTAAATTTACCTATAACTGTTCAAACGCACAATAATTGTTAAAACTATTGTACAATAACGGAAACAAGGAGCTTCATTTGCAAGAGCTATATAGTTCAGCAAGCGTTTTTTAACGCTTCGCGTTAAAAATACGCAACATTAATGTTGTGCATTTTGCGAAGCAAAAGCACCTGGGCAAGTCGA
>DATCLI010000100.1:0-5443 GCA_036563955.1 Clostridia bacterium
AATAAAAACAGCGCACTCATTCCCGCAAAGACAGCAATACCAATGATTAATAACGGCAAATAGGCATTTTGAGGATAATACCCGGAGAATAAAACAGCCGACAGCAGTAAAAGAAATGAGAATATAATCCCGGCAATCGAAATTCTTTTTCGGGTTTTAAGGCGGTTTTTCATGCGGTTTCTTTTTTCTGCGATGTCCTGTTCCGCCCCGACTTGCCTGTCTTCATCATTCAGGATTTTATCGAGCACAGCATCAATCTCCGCACCATATTTGTTGAAGATATCATACTCCGACAAAATATCCTCATCCTCTTTGATTTTTTCCTCCAGCTCATCCCTTTGACGGAGTATCCGCCGGTAATCTTCGTCAATATAGCCGAAACGCGCACTGTCCTCAACCATGCAGTCAATATCCGCCTGCGAAAAATTCTTATAGCTTTGAAGGGGTTCTATCTGCGTTTCAATGCGCGCCATCTCATTTTTTATTTCTCTTTTGCGTGAATCTATTTTTTTAAGCTTATCAATATATTCTTCAAGCGTTTGTAACGTATCCCGAAGATTTTTTATCTCAGCGATATCCAAAAGCTTATTCCTCGCAGCAAGAAGAGCTTCCAGCTCTTTTCCAAGAGCTGTTTCTTCTCTTTTAGCCTTGTCAAGCTCTATGAAAATATTGATACTGTCTTCGTGCAGCTTTGCCGCCGCCTGTTCCTCACGAATTGCTTCTTCAAGACGTAACGATATGATATTCAACGGCCGGGTAGTGCTTCGTTCGCTGCCTACATAAGAAAGCTGAGCATCTTTTAAGGCTTTTACGGCCTTTCGGTATGAAACCTCCTCATCTCCGCTTTGCCGGATATTCGTCATCCTTTCGGCAAGGACTTTCTTTCCTTCGCTGTCAATAACGCTTTGAAGCTGCCCGATAAATACTGTTCTGATAAAACAGCTTTCGGACAAGCCCAGGTGCTGCTCGGCGAACCTCGCACCTTCGTCTTTACCGGCGGGGAATTCTCCTGTTATGTTGTTTGCATGCTCGTCATATATTGCCAAAGTGTTCTTATCAAAATTTCTATTAACGGAATACCGGCGTCCGTCATCCAGCTCGTATTCCAGAATGCCTCCGTACATACGGGCTATCCACGGCTTGTATTGTTTTGCGGGCGGCAAAAAACCTTCTTTGGATTTACGGCCGCCCTTCAATCCAAAAAGCATGGCCTTAATAAAAGCCTGCAGCGTCGACTTCCCCGATTCGTTGCAGCCGTATATAACATTTATGCCGGGACTAAATACAAAAGACCGGTTCTCAAACCTTCCGAACCCATTAATTTCCAACCTGTTTATTTTCATCCGATTCACCACACTTATCAGAAACAAAACTCAGGATATATCCACTTTTCCGGTAAGCAGCGCTTCCAAACCGATATAAAGCGCTTTTTCAAGCATCTGTTTTTCATTTCCACTGGCATTTTCAATCTTTTCTTTCATCATATTTATAAAAACGCCGGTAATATTTCCATCTTTAGCCAGCTCTTCAAGAACATAATCCGGGTGCGTGCAGTCGTTAATGCATAATGAAAAACATCTGTCCGAAAGAACCTGTTTCAAAGCGGTTAAATCCAAGCTTATATCCGCGGGTATTCTACCGTTTAAATTAATTCTCACAATATCTTTTTCGGCACTGCTGTTCTCAAGAAGTGAAACCGCTCTTTTTAACAGGTCTTCTTCGGATTGTATCCCTCCGGCTTCCAAATTATACTCGCAGTATTTCCTTTGCTGAACAGGGATAAAATGATACCGGTTTTCAACTTTTCCGTTTTTTTTGCTTATATTAACAAGGTAAACGCCGTGCTCTCCCTTTTCGTCAAATCCAAGCGGTTCGGGACTGCCCGGATAAATCATTCCTTTTTCGGCAAGGGATTCGCTTCTCCCATGGAAATGACCCAACGCATAATAATCAAACCCGAGCTTATGCAAATCTTCCGAGCTCGCAGGATTATACGGGTTCTCCGTAAAATCCATATCCAATGTGCCGTGAAACAGGCATATGTTTATTCTTTCTGCGGATATTGAAGGAGGTCTGACATCGGGAAGGCGTTCCTGCCGAAAAGTATCAAAGCCTATCCCGTAAAAATAGATGTTCCTTGCTTCATAAGCATACTCGGGATTTGCCGTTGTAAGAACCCGTACGTTTTCTTTCCACGGATATATCCTGTACCACGAATCTTTCACATATGGATCGTGATTGCCGGGGACAATTACAACAGGCTTATCCCCGAGCCTGGAAAACTGGTTATTAAGCCAGTTTACAGTAGACTTTGAAATATAATCATGCTCATAAAGATCACCGGAAATAAGAAGAAAATCCGTATTTTTTTCAAGTACAGTATTAATAATCGTTTCAAAAGTCTTTTTTAAATCCCTGCGGCGTTCCGATGAAAAAGAATAACCGCCGGTTCCTTTAAAAGACGTGTCGAGATGTATATCTGCACAGTGTATAAACGAAACGCTTTGTTCCATATTTATCAGTCCTGTTCGATTTCTGACTTATTCCCGTCCGTAAGCAAAACCGCGAATGCTGCGGCGTAATCCCTGCTGTGTGTGAGGCTGATATCAATTGACGTAGCGCTCATGTCAACATATTTTTCCCTGGCCGTTCCATGAAGAACTACCTTTGGTTTTCCTTCCTTAGACGTAACGAGTTCTATGTCCTTCAATGAAACACCTCGGGCAATGCCGGTTCCAAGCGCTTTCGAAACAGCTTCCTTCGCTGCAAAACGAGCGGCATAACTTTCATACCTGCGTTCTTTTCTGCTTTCGCAGTAATTGATTTCACCCTGTGTAAAAACCCTTCGCAGAAAAAATTCGCCGGATTTGTCTATAGAGTCCTTTATCCTCTGTATTTCAACCATATCAACACCGCAGCAAATACCCATTTTACTAGCCTTTCATAATCTTAGCAGTTTAAAACTAATGGCATTTTTGATGTTATATACTTTGAGCTCCGCTGTACAATATATTGCTGGTACGCATTAAATCTTGTCACTATATATTGTACATCGGTTTTTTATTAAGGTTACATCGCAAAAGCCTTAACTACGGAAGAAATCGCAGTGAGGAGACATCATCAGCCCGGTTATACTTAAAAGCACAAGCAATACTGTGCCTGTGCTTGATATGGCGTCCCGAGTAGGAATCGAACCCACATTAGTAGAACCGGAATCTACTGTCTTATCCTTTGGACCATCGGGACAATTTTCATTACTTATACAAACAATATTATAACCTGCGAAAAGAAGATTTTCAAATTATTTTTGCTCATGGCATTTTGCAATGTTATACTTTGAGTTCCGCTGTACAAAATATTGCTGGTACGCATTAAATCTTGTCATTATATATTATGGCATTTGCGATGTTATACTTTGAGTTCCGCTGTACAATATATTGCTGGTACGCATTAAGGCTTGTCACTATATATTGTACAGCTGATTTTTATTAAGGTTACATCGCAAAATCCTTGCTCAGACAGTCTCCCCTATTGCATTAAACAGTTTATACGCAATGCCTATTAAATAGTAAAAGGCATTGGCGGTTATACTGCTCCAGAAAAACATCGCAGCGCCGGCAATTAATTTACCCGTAAGCTCCAGCTTTGTTTTTACGCTTATTGTGCGCAGCATAATGCCAAGCTGCCAAAACTGCTGCGTATACAACATTACCATAAATAATACTGCAAGAAGCTTGCTGATAAACGGAGTACCGGGGCCAATATTTTCAAGACTGAAATCTGCGTAGTTTATGTATATAATAAGAGGCAAAAAATAAATATGGGAATACGCGTATGATTTCATTAAGATAATATTAAAACCAGGCGCTATAAACTTCTCACTGCGTTTTGCGAGATAGCGGCATAAATCCGCAATTGGCCACGCAAAACAAAAAACATCTATAAAACCAATAACAGCGGATATTATAATAAATACCAAAATCCTGGCAATCAATCCCGATTCCCCTCTTGCCGACAAAAACTCCGCAATAACCGTATTGCTTGATGTAAGCATATCGAACAGGCCTACAATGATAATACCCGGAATGAGTGTTGCAACAACGGTATTTAAACGGTTATGCCATGTCCGGGGCCAAAGGAAAAAATCCCATTCAGTTCTTGAATACTCCATTTTAGTCTCCTTCAAAGCCTTGGGCCAACTACTAATTCAGCGATCCTGACCCAAAATATACCGGGCCCTATTTTTAAACAACGGTAAAATTTACTTTATACTTACCACATTATATCATGAATTAAAGAAAATCATAGATTCTCACTTGGTGGAACCAAGGGCAACCGAGAATAGGCTGAGAAATTCATGATAAAATGTTCTCGGGTACCCGTCCGAAATCTATGATTTCGGTAACGGGTGAGGTTATTTTAACACAATTTTATGCCAATACTTTTTTACATATTGTATTTTTATTATTTGGCTGCAAAATTTTTGCTTTTCCACTCCTCAAAATGAGCTATATTTTTCAGATTCTCAACGAACACATCCCATACTTTTTCATTTGCAAAATTATGGCTCCAGACCGATGTCCCGGCAAGATTGTACTTATGTGCCAAAATCGACTTGTAATTAACCGAATGTTCATCCTCAAGCCACATTTTATAGGTAACCTTATCCTTTTCAAAAGAAACGACATACTGACCGCTTTTTTCATCCCAGACAGGCTGTGCTCCGTTTTCCTCGATCAGCTTGTATGCGGCTTCCATCGACAAAGCCTTTCCTGTTTCCGCCTTAACTTTTCCTCTTTCATCAACATATTCTGTCCAGAGCCTGGTGTAAAGAGGTATTCCCATAAGCAGTTTTTCGGCAGGCACTTCCCTGAGCGTTTTCTTCAGATTCTCTTCCACCCAGTCCAGCTGAGCGGTTGATCCGGCAACAGTGCTGCCGGCCGAGGTCTGATCATATGTCATGAGACAAACGTAATCGACCGTTTCACCGAGCGCTTTTCTGTCATAACATTTTGACCATGTATCGCTTCCGTCCGGTATTGTTACGTCAACCGAAATTATAAGATTCTGCTGTCTCGCCATCGGCGCAAACTCTCGCATGAACTGAGTAAATGCTTCTTTGTCGCTTTTGTACATATTCTCGAAATCAACATTAATCCCATCCAGTTGATACAATGCTGCAAATGCAAGCATTTGTTTTATTATATGTTCTCTTTTTTGCTCGTCATTCAGTATCCGGCTTGTGCCTTCAATATTTTTAAAGTCATTCGCAACGAGTGCCCAGACCTGATATCCATTCTCATGCGCCCATTCTATATACTGGGGATCAGTTCGGTTTATCAAATCACCGTTTTCATTTGCTACCTGAAACCACGTTGGAGACAAAACATCAATACCTTCTTTTTTAGCGCGTTCAAGATAAGACTTCGTAGGACTGTACATC
>DATCLI010000101.1:0-2883 GCA_036563955.1 Clostridia bacterium
GATATATTGTACGGCTTTGGGCAAGGTTTTATTAGCCGGTCAAAACGAATCAACCAGAAAAAGTATTTTAGACAGAGTAAAATATGAGTATTTTACCGAGAATACGATTGTTGACAAAAATATTCTTCTAAAACAGCTTGAGGAAACAGAAAAAAGAGGGTGGGCTGTCGATAATGAAGAATATGAGCACGGAATCCGATGTATTGCCGCTCCGGTAAGGGATTTCACCGGAAAAGTGATTGCCGCAGTAAGCGTTACAGGGGATAAAAACATTATCAGCGCGGAAAAGGACGAACATATAGGCAGGCTTACAGTCGAAGCTACGCTCGGTATCTCAAAAAGAATGGGTTACATTATTTAAAATAAAAATGGGGTGAATAATATGAAAAAAGAACAAATTATAGCGCGCATTTGCGAAGCGGGCCTGGTAGCCGTGGTAAGGGCTGAAAATGAAGATAAGGCCGTAAGAATAACCGAGGCATGCCTTGATGGAGGAGCAGCGGCGATTGAAATTACCTTTACGGTCCCGGGCGCGCACAAGGTAATTGAAAGCCTGGCAAAACGTTTTTCCGAAGATCAGATTATTCTAGGCGCGGGAACAGTTCTCGATCCCGAAACAGCAAGGATAGCTATTTTATCCGGAGCCAATTATATTGTAAGCCCGAGCTTGAACCTCGATACGGTTAAGCTGTGCAACCGCTACAGGATAGCCTGCATGCCAGGCGCGATGACAATCCGCGAGGTAATTGAATGCCTTGAATCAGGGGCCGACATAATTAAAATATTCCCTGGAGAACTGTTTGGCCCTAAAATTATTAAATCGATAAAAGGGCCGATACCGCAGGCCGAGTTAATGCCAACGGGCGGAGTTTCGGTAGAGAATGCCGCGGAATGGATTAAAGCGGGAGCAGTCGCATTGGGTGTCGGAAGCAGTTTGACGGCAGGGGCTAAAACAGGTGATTACGGGAAAATAACCGAAACAGCGAAATTATTTATCGATAGGATTAAGCAGGCAAGAGCAGGACAATTGTAAACCTGCATCCTGAAATTTCAAGCTTATGAAGGGGAGGTAGCTTTTATATGGCAGTTATTGATGTAAAATCAAAAAATGAGTGCATGTATGATTGTGTGTCCCTTGGCGAAATTATGCTCAGGTTAGATCCCGGAGAAGGACGTATCCGAAATGCCCGCTGGTTCAGGGTATGGGAAGGCGGAGGAGAGTATAATGTGACAAGGGGATTAAAAAAGTGTTTTGGGATGGATACGGCGGTTGTTACCGCCTTTGCCGATAACGATGTGGGACGTTTGATTGAAGATTTCATTATGCAGGGCGGAGTGGATACCCGCTTTATAAAATGGATGCCCTTTGACGGCATAGGAAGGGAAGTCAGGAACGGACTTAATTTTACCGAACGCGGCTTTGGAGTCAGAGGCGCGGTTGGAGTATCAGATCGGGCAAATACTGCGGCTTCGAAGCTGAAAAAAGGCGACATAGACTGGGATATGATTTTTGGGAAAATGGGCAGCCGCTGGTTCCATACAGGAGGCATTTTTGCGGCACTGTCCGAAACAACGCCCGACGTGGTGCTCGAAGCCGTCCGGACGGCGAAGAAGTACGGTACTGTAGTTTCATATGATCTTAATTACCGGCCTTCGCTTTGGCAGAGCATAGGAGGCAAGGCAAGAGCGCAGGAAGTTAATAAGGAAATAGCGAAATATATAGATGTCATGATAGGCAACGAAGAAGATTTCACGGCTTGTCTCGGTTTTGAAATCGAAGGCACAGATGAAAACTTTAAGGAATTGAACATTGAAGGATATAAGAAGATGATCCGTGAAGCAGTGAAGTGTTATCCTAACTTCAAAGCAATCGCGACAACGCTTAGAACGGTACACACCGCGACGATAAACGACTGGAGCGCGATTTTGTGGACAGGCGGCAATACTTACAAAGCAAAAGACTATAAAAGCCTTGAGATTATGGATCGCGTCGGAGGAGGCGACAGCTTTGCTTCCGGTTTGATTTACGGGCTAATGACAACCGACGATCCTCAAAAGTCGGTGGATTACGGAGCTGCTCACGGAGCGCTCGCAATGACTACTCCGGGGGATACTTCGATGGCCAGCCTGAAGGAAGTGGAAAAACTTATGTCGGGCGCAAGCGCAAGGGTAGTCAGATAAAGACGGTCTAATACCTGAAGCCGATATAAAAGACTCAAATCTGGTTTACCATGTTTTATACGGGCGGTTTACCAGGTTTGAGTTCAGGTATCTGAAGTCATAGGTTATTTCCTCGCCGATAAAATCCGGTTTCGGAAACTGTTCTTCTTCACTTTGCAGTTCAATTTCCGCAACGATTAACCCTTCGTTTTCATCGAGGAACTCGTCAATTTCCCACGTATATCCTTTATAACATACCTTATACCTGTATTTCTTAATGATTGGCTTTTTGCATAAATTATGCATGATTTCATTTGCGTCTTCATAAGGGATTTCATATTCATATTCCAAACGCGAAATCCCGCTGCGCATGCCTTTTATAGTTAAATAAGCCTTACTGCCGACAGTCCGGACCCGTACTGCCACTTTTGAGTCCGTGGACATATAGCCCTGAAGATACAGAACGCCGGTCGAATTTTCCTTAAAGGACATATTTTTCACCAAAAATTTTCTCTCTATTTCCTTTGCCATGTTTTCACCAGCCTATGCTGCCGTTAATACGTAGCTGCCGAACTATTGTACAATAACGGAAACAAGGAGCTTCATTTGCAAGAGCTATATAGTTCAGCAAGCGTTTTTTAACGCTTTGCGTTAAAAATACGCAACATTAATGTTGTGCATTTTGCGAAGCAAAAGCACCTGGGCAAGTCGAAACTCGCAAAA
>DATCLI010000102.1:0-6703 GCA_036563955.1 Clostridia bacterium
TTTTGCGAGTTTCGACTTGCCCAGGTGCTTTTGCTTCGCAAAATGCACAACATTAATGTTGCGTATTTTTAACGCAAAGCGTTAAAAAACGCTTGCTGAACTATATAGCTCTTGCAAATGAAGCTCCTTGTTTCCGTTATTATACAATAGTTCATAGAAAAAGTTCTGAATAGTAGCCAACGGAAACAATGTTTAGCAGCAAATTTGTTCTTGCCTGAATTTTGATGTTGACAAAGCAAATTTCCTCTTGTATTATATTAATTGTTCGCTTTGAACGCAGTAAAAATAGAATAAGGGAGAGTTCCCGAGTGGCCAAAGGGGGCAGACTGTAAATCTGTTGCTAGTGAGCTTCGGTGGTTCGAATCCACCCTCTCCCACCAAGTTTATATGGAGCCTTTGCATAGCGAAGGCTTCATATTTTTTCAAAATAACAGACGTATGGCTTTATGTAAGGCTTTTGCGATGTAACCTTAATAAAAATCCGCTGGACAATATATAGTGACAAGCTTTAATGCGTATCAGCAATATATTGTACAGCGGAACTAAAAGTATATAACATCGCAAATGCCATATGTTCATGCCGCGCTTGACAATGGCTTTTCAGTAATGTTAAAATTTTTCCTATAGCGGAGAAAAGAGCAATTTCTTCCGTTGTTTTTAAATTTATATTTACGTTTTAATGGTGACAGCATGTATGACATTGTAATAATCGGAGCCGGGCCTGCAGGATGTACATTGGCCAGGTTTCTGGATAAAAGTTATAAAGTTTTGCTTTTGGATAAGCGGGATGTAACGAATGATGAATATCCCGGAATTCATAAATGCTGCGGTGGATTGCTTGCCCCGGACGCGCAGAATATGCTTGGCAGGATGGGAATGCCGGTTCCTGTTTCAATTCTTGTCGATCCGCAGCTTTTTTTAGTGCGGACTATTGACCTTGATAACAGAATCGAAAGGTATTACCAGCGTTTTTACTTAAATATTGACAGGCTGAAGTTTGATCGCTGGCTTGTTTCGAAGGTTCCCGAAAGCGTAGACCTCGCTTTGGGATGCACGTTTAAAACATGCAGCGGCGAGTCCGACTATGTGAACATATCTTTTTCATACAACGGCAAATCCTACAGTGAAAAAGCACGTTTGATTGTAGGTGCTGACGGCGGAAATTCAATGGTCAGGCGTATATTTTTCCCCGATCGGAAAACTCCTTCAATTTATATTGCAATACAGGAATGGTTTGAAACAGAAAATACTGAGCCTTATTATGCCGCTGTTTTTGACAAGACAATAACCGATTTCTATTCATGGATGATTACAAAAGGAAAAACTTTAATAATCGGCTCCGCGCTGAAAAAAGATAATCTTGCCCTTGACCGCTATAAAATGCTTAAAATGAGACTTAGGGACTACGGGGTTGTATACGGAAAAAAGATTAAGAGGGAAGGAGCCTTCATATACCGCCCGGAAGATTTGTCGACAATATATACCGGTGATGAAACCTGCGCCCTGACGGGCGAAGCCGCAGGGTTTATCAGCCCCAGCTCGGCGGAGGGAATAAGTTATGCGATGAAAAGCTCATATTGCCTTGCCGAAGCTTTAAATGACGGTATGGAAGGTTTTCAGCGAAGATACAAAAATCTTGTTTCTGACATAAAGCGGAGCATAGCCGTAAAAAACATGAAATGCCCGGCAATGTATTCACCGGTGCTTCGCAGCCTGGTTTTAAAGTCAGGCATTAAATCAACCGAAATAATATGAAATTCTTATTCGCGTGTCAGCGGCTGTTTATTGTCAGGCAGGTTCCTTGTTTCCCTAATAATATACAAAGGTCTGCCTTTCGCTTCGTCATATATCCTGCCGATATATTCGCCTATTATTCCAAGCATGAGCAGTGTAATGCCGTTAAAGAAAAGACTGACGGCAAGTATCGAAGCCCAGCCCGCCTGGACGGTCTCGGGGAAAAAAAGCCTTTGTGCCAAAACATATATCAAATAAAGGAAGCTGCCTATCGATAATATAGTCCCGAGATAAGACGCGATCTTTAACGGCTTGTAGGAGAATGATGTAATACCGTCAATAGCGAGCTTTAACATCTTCTTCAAAGGGTATTTCGTTTCGCCCGCAAAGCGTTCGTCCCTTTCAAATTCGATTGATGTTTGTTTAAATCCAAGCCAGCTTACAAGGCCGCGGATATACCTGTTTCTTTCATTTACTTGTTTTAACGCGTCGCGGACCCTTGCGTCAATTAAACGGAAATCACCGGTATCCACAGGTATATTGACATCGGTCATGCTCCTTAAAAACCTGTAAAATAAGGCGGCTGTCGCACGTTTAAAAAAGCTTTCACCTTTCCGGGATATTCGCTTCCCGTAAACAACATCATATCCTTCACGCCATTTTTTAACCATCTCGGGAATCAATTCGGGAGGGTCCTGAAGGTCGCCGTCTATAACGACAATGCATTGGCCTGATGAATAATCCATTCCGGCCGTTATTGCTATCTGATGGCCGAAATTTCTTGAAAAATCAAGAAGCTTAACCCTTTTGTCGGTATCGCAGATTTCCCTCAGCATTTGTCCTGTTCTATCAGTACTGCCGTCGTTTATAAACACAATTTCATATTCAAGCCCGCTGTTTTCAAGAATATGAGTAAGACGGCGGTATGTTTCCAATATCACGTCTTCTTCGTTATACATCGGGACGACAACGGAACAAACTGTATTCATCGCATTCTTCCTTTCTATAAGCGATTCAAGGTAAAAATATTTTTTGTGTGCCGTATGATACAGCTTAGGGCGAAATGCTTTCCGCAGCTTTAAGCCCGGCCTTTATTGCATAATTCTGTCCACGGTCTTCAGGATATATCTGTGCCATTGATGCAAGGTAAAGCCCTTTCATCGGTGTTTCGAAATCGGGAATAAGCTTCGAGTATCCGGTTCTTACAACGGGCTGGGCATCCAGCGCACGGTTCAGGTGCATATTTAATACCGAGTCCTCGCTGAAATCCGGAAATATCTTTTTCAGCCCGTCAAGAAACAGGGCTTTTGTAGTTTCATCATCGAGCCCGAATAATTCGTGGGATGGGTCTAAATATCTCGAAAGGTAAACAATATGCGAACCGTATTTATGTTCTTTCACGAGGTTCGTATGCTCGATCACAAGAACGAATGGAAACTCCTTATCCGCCACGGTCATCCAGTAATTTTCAGACAGGCTTTTTTTAAGTTCAAGAATCATGCATATATTTGCCTTATATTTAATTTTACGTATTGAATCCAGCCAGGTTTTACCCATGCCCTTTATCACATAAGACAATTTCTGCGGAGAGGCGGTAAAAAGAACCTTGTCAAAATATCTCGTATCGGCGGCGCTTTTTACTCTAAAACAATCAATTTCTTTGGATATTTCATATACCTGATCGTTTAAACGTATCTCGCCGCCGGTTTCGTTTATTATTTGGGCCATGCGGTCATACACTTTTTCAAAGCCGCCTGAAAGGTAACCAAGCAGTTCTTTGCTAATGTTTTTGCCCCTGCTTGAACCTCTAAGCTTAAATTTGTTCCAGATCCACGTTGCCGAAATTATATCGGAATCGATATCGAATTTCGAATTGAGAAGCGGCTCCCAGACAAGGCTGTAAGCCTCGCTGCCGGCATTTTTGATTATCCAGTCCCGGGCTGTCGTGTCTTCAATAGCGAGGTGATCTTTGACAAAGCGTGCTTTTAACACCGTTAAACCCATCCTGATGCGGCTTATAAACGATAACGGTTTGAACATCAATAAATCCATCGGGGATGTGAAAGGATAAACCTTTTTATTGATATAGATAACATTTTTTGGTTCGTACCATTTTAGGTCGTCAGACAGGCCGAGTTCCTTCACCGTATCGATAAAAACGGTATCATTCGTAAAAACATGGCGGTAAAAAACATCAAGCATATCATCTCCGACAGGCACAGCGGAGCACAGACCTCCAAGCTTTTCACTTTTTTCATATACAGTGACATTGTTTCCCTTTAACGATAATTTCCATGCGGCCGTTAATCCGGTTGCTCCGGCTCCTATTACAGCAATATCCATTATTGTACAGCCTCCAGTTTCCGCTTTATTGATGAAAATTCATTTCAACGCACTGAAAAAACAACAATATTTTTTACAGGGTCCTTGAAAACAACCTGGAATGTTTGATATAACATTTCTTCATTTAACTTATATTCGTCTGCATTCCTGTTCTGTTCTTCAACAACAATATATCTTATTCCTTCAGAAATTGCCGGTTCACGCATCTGTTCGGAATTAACCGCTTCATATATTTTTTTCATGTTTCTCTCTCTTTGCGTTATATCATAGCCTGCCGTAACGGTAAAATACGGATATCCGTTATATACCATCCTTCCTGCAAGAAAGATCGACATCGGAGCTCCGTAATGGGTCTGGTAATGGGTAAGGAAAATATCATCAGGCTTTGTTTCGCTGAGCACCCACTTTTGAAGGGGTTCGTTTTGATTATAGGATACACTGTTCCTGTCAAGATTGTAAAGGGTTATCAAATCTATTATTCCCGTAGAGATCATAATCAATGTCAAACAAAGGGCTAAAGCAATGGCTGCGGTTTTTCCCGATTTTATAAGCGTTGAAAATAAATCGGAAACTATGATGTTAAGAAGAATTACGGCAAAGATAATATATTTATGGTTTACGGTAATGTCCGGAGTAAGCTGCAGCGTTGAAGCAAGTATGACAGGAGCAGCGAAAACAGGGATGAGCAGCAGAGTCAAAATATTTATATTTCCCGGATATTTAGAGGAAATATAAAGGAAAAACAAGGCGCACGCGGCAATTATTATTATGCTCCACATAATGCCGATTGACGGCATTAATAAAACGAGCAGGACAAGAAATGCAAAAGACGCGATAAAACCGGCAGGTTTGCTCCTGCGTGCAATTGACGGGAGAAATGCCGCAAGAAGAATAAACGGGAGTATGCCGAGAAGTTCCGTGTAAAATGATGATATAACCGCGATATTGCCCGAACCTGTAAGAAAGCCGGGTTTGTATTTAATGTTTACCGCTCCCGTGCCGCTACCGACAAACATTTTTGACTGTATGAAGGATAAAATAAAGGTAAGCACGGCAGTAAAAAGAAATTCGAGTTTGTGTTTTGAAAGGGCTGCCATTACGAATAAAACCGATACTGCGGCAATGACGGCAGCGCCGTTCCAGAAGGCCAAAAGTCCGAGAAGTGCGCCCGCAATAAAGCTCGGCATAATATATTCCGGAATCCACGCGTCTTTGGTGAAAAAAATTTTATTTACCGGTTTGAGAAAAGACAGCGGTTTACCGGAGCTTCCGGTATTTTTTGTCCAGATGTTTTTTAGTTTTTCATAAGTTTCTATAAATACGGGCAGCATTAAAAAAAGCGCAATAATAATTATTCCGAATGCGAACGCAAGGTGCCGCTGGTTAACATAGACCTTTTGTGCCCAAAGGCCCCATGATTCGTTTAAAGTGTTTCCTATATGCTCCCTTCGTTCGCCCGATGCGTCCAGGTTATAGCGCACGGCGTGAAAAAAATCCGTTATGCTTTTAAACCCTTTTGAAAACGTGAAAAATGCGAATGAACTGCGGAAGATAAAAAATAATAATGTAAACAAACCTGCCGCACGTTTTTTCGTAATACCGACGGCAAGGCCGTAAAGAAGCATGCTGAACGAAACAATCGACAGTATGCTTGGAAGGTTTAAAGCCATCGGCAGATTCAAACCAAGATATTCGAGATTTCCGGCCATGAAATAGAACATGAAATGGTAGCGGATTGTTCCGTCGGGAAAATGGGGGTATTGCGCCGGAAAATTGCTGCCTGCCGAAAAAGAGCGTATTACGGGAAGGTGAGCTCCAAAATCACTGAAAGCCGATACCCCTGCATGAAGTATCTCCCCCCTTAAATAAAGCGACCTGAACATAAAAATGCTCCAAATAATGGCCGAACCGGCTAAAACAAACCATTCCACGCCTGAAAAGCGGATCTGCAGTCCGTATTTTTTTATCTCATATATTGCCCTTTTTGTTTTATTTCTGTTTATATATGCAACCGTAAGAATAAAGGTAATAACGACAAGGAAAGAAATAATATTGGCTGGCAGAAGCGGTTTCGACGAGGAACTGAAAACGACTGCCGAAAGATATGTAATCCATGAAAGCACAAGCGTTCCGACAAGGTATGAGGACGGAATGAATAAAAAAGAAGAGCTTACGAGTCCGTCTTTCAGAATAAACCGTAAACGATGTTCCCAGTATGGTTTCAGTTCCAATATCAATCCTGCCCCGAGGAGGAAGGAAAAAATTATATAAAGGACTGCCGTCATATGTTTACCATCCCTGAATCAATACCCGCCATTCTGAGAGAGAAGACGGAATTAACTTAATTATTCGTTATAAATGACTTTATTATATAAAACAAAGTTCCAGGATACAATAAATACCATAATAAGTACTTTGGGCAGATAATACGGTATCCATGCAGTTGTCGGGAAAAGGTACTCAAGCAGCTTTTTTATAGCCGTGAAAAGCAGTATGTTTCCGACAACGCCGTTAAATAAAAATAAAAGGCCATAGGAAACTAACTGCTTTATAATATTTTTGCGTGATTTAAAGGTAAAAAACTTATTCATTAAAAAGTTAAACCAGAAAATAAAGGTATATACGA
>DATCLI010000103.1:0-5436 GCA_036563955.1 Clostridia bacterium
GTTCTGCTGTGCTGTTCATCCTGAACTTCGTTCTGCTTGCAATTATCGGCTGATAAGATATAGATTCCGTATATACTGAATTTAAGAGACAAGCGGCGATCCCGCATATCTCCACAAAATAGAGAGCCAGACGAACATAAACTTTGTTCCATCTGGCTCGAATTATATGATCCATTTTTTGACTAAATATATTATAATAATAATGTGAATATCGGTAAAACATAGTACAATTAAGCCATACATTAGTAAGGAGTTATGAAAGAGCCTGATATGGACCCCTTTTATAGCATGGCAGAGGGAGGTTTAATATGTGGTTCTATATAATATTCGGTGCGTTTTTTATCTTTGTGGGATTGTCGGTCCATGTATTTAAATGGTATTTCTTAATTGCGGGTTATAACACGATGCCTAAGGAGAAAAAAGCGAATGTTGACGTAAAAAGTATTGGCCGTCTGATAGGAATATATTCCTATATTAATGGCGGTGTATTAATCATAATGGGTGTGTTGAAAGCTTTAGGCTTTAAACAAGCTCTGATGCTGGCCATTTTATTTATTAGCATTTCGACAATTTATCTTTTGATAAAGGTTCAAAAGCATGATGGGAATATTTATGATGAAAATGGAAAGCTGCGAAAAGGCTCATGGAAGCAGTTTATTTTTCCTGTCGGTGTTGTCATTGCTTCATTAATCTTTATTATTGTGCTGATACTTCTCTCTTCTCAGCAGACAAAGGTGACCTTTATTGATGAAGGAATACAAATCCACGGTATATATGGCGATATTTATGCCTGGGATTCCATTAAAGCCGTTAAATTAATGGAAGAACTGCCTGCTATTGAACTGAGAACCAACGGCTCGGCATTAGGACCAAACTTAAAGGGGTATTTCAGAGTGAAAGAATTGGGCACAGTGAAGTTATTTGTAAACACCGAAAAGCCCCCTTTCATATATCTTGAAACAGATGACGGGGTTACTGTCTTAAATTTGAGTAATGAGGATGAAACAAAAGAAATATACGAAAAAATGCTGGGAAAAATAAAAAAGCCGTAGGTTATCGGATAATAGTTGACAGATTGATATATAATTACAGGTAAATTAGCATTGAAACCCTCGATGTGTGTCTGATTGAACATATCGGGGGTTTATTTTTAAGCTGAATTTGTCCCTGAAATTATAGTTGGCACAGCAGATAATACAAGCTTGTAACATTCTTCATGATGTTAACATAAACTGATTCTATAAGATATCTTTTTTACAGGGAGGAATAAAGATGCTCTCAGGCATTGAATTTATAAGACAATCTCTTGCTTTGCACCTGTTTTTTGCAAGGATTATGAAAGAACACTCATTTTTCCTTGAAGTGGGATTTACGCCGAGGGATGCAAACTTTACCCGGAAGGCGGATGCTTTCCGAAGGGAATTTGACGAAATTCTGGGGAAAGCGATTTCTCTTTCAAACGGTGTAGTTAATCCCAGGGTTCTTGAATCCGGAGAGGTAATAACACCTTATACTTTGGATGCGGAAAAGGCAACGATATTTTTTACAGGGGTACAAATACCAACTGAACTTACAAAAGCGGAAGCGGAACTGGCGGGCTGTGACAAAATAAAAGCCAGCCATGCGCTCGAACGGCACGTATTTGACCTTAATCAAAAGGCAATAAAAGCAACTGCCGCGCTGATAGATTTCAAAAAAGATATTCTGTCCAATGTTTTAAGCTGCAAAATGTTCACATTTAATTACCCCTTGTTAATTAAACACATAATGCGTGAGGCAGAGTTATATCTGCTTCAGCTTAGAAGGCTTCAAAACAGGGAAGGAATAAATCTGGAAAGGGAAGCTCTTGAATTGGAGTTTTTCTGGAACAGGCAGATGGCGGAACATGCCAAGTTTATCCGTGGTTTGCTTGACCCTACGGAAAACGGTTTGATCGATCAGGCTAATGATTTTGGGAAAGAGTTTGATAAATTAACGGCAGAAGCGAAAGCAGCAATTGATACGACCATTCCCCCGGTTAAAGTTACTGTTAAAAGCTTAAAAGCAACTGAGGATTTACGCAATTTCAAAGCGCAGGGTACGCAGGGCATTCTTGCATGCAAAATAAGATCAATCATTATACCGCTGCTTGGCGATCATGTCCTGCGTGAAGCGAATCATTATCTGCGGCTGCTTGAAATGTTCAAAAGATGTAAATAAGGAACGGATTTGTTGGGATAATGCAAAGATTAGTATAAATAACAAGCTGCTTTTCAATATTCATATAAAATAAAGCCCCTGCCTCGCAGGCGCTTCGCTCACAATAATGAAAGCGCAGGTGAAGGCGGGGGTATTGTTTTATCAATTCACACAATTGTTTTCTGTTAAGCATTGTTATAAGGCATCATCTGTGTTATAATCAGAACATAAGTTCTTTTTTGAATGGAGAAGATCATGTTAAAATCGCATATCGTTTCCATAATGAAATCAATTACAGCCATAGAAATAATAAATAATTATAATATGATAAAGTGCCGGTACCATGCTTGCAGGTATTTTGTGCCGGTGATGTCCGGCCGGTTTGGATTATTATACATGCAATAAATGGCATAAAAAGTCGGGTACGGCCCTTTGATGAATGTTATAATAAAACACAGCCAGAAAGGAGCTTACAGTGTGATTGGGTGGATAGAGGGTATTCAGGATGCAATTGAGTATATTGAGGATAATCTTGCAGCGGAACTGACTATTCAGGAAATAGCTGAAAGAGCATGCATTTCAGCGTTCTATTTCCAGAGAATCTTCAATATGCTTTGCGGCTTCACGGTAGGAGAGTATATCAGAAACCGCAGGCTTAGCATGGCGGCACAGGAGCTTTCGAAATCAAATGCGAGGGTAATTGATGTTGCCGTTAAGTACGGTTATGATTCTCCTGACAGTTTTACCCGTGCGTTCACCAAATTTCATGGTATTTCTCCTTCATCGGCTAAATTAAAGGGTGCAAATTTGAAATCCTTTGCACCGGTAAAAATTAAATTAATATTGGAGGGCGGTACTATGCTGGAGTACAAAATCGTTGAAAAGGCACAGTTTACTGTAATGGGTAAAGCAAGACGCTTTGACACGGAAACTGCTTTCAGTGAAATTCCAAAGTTTTGGGATGAGCATAATAAAAGCGAAGATAAAAAGGTTTGCGGAATGTACGGGGTCTGCATGGATATTGATGGCAAAATTTTTGATTACCTGATTGCAGACAATTATCTGCCGTGGAATGAGATCCCTGAAGGTTATGAAACGAGAGTAATTCCTGCCGGGACATGGGCGGTATTTCCGTGCAGGGGCAGATTACCCAAGTCATTGCAGGATGTCAACAGAAAAATCTGGAGTGAATGGCTGCCAAGCTGCAAGGAATATAAACTTGCAGGAAACTATGACATTGAAATGTACACTCCGATGGAAGGAAATCCGGATGATTACTACTGTGAGATTTGGATACCTGTAGAGAAAATATAGCGAATAACGGGGAACGGTTTTATTAGGGTTTGCATGCCTAAGTCAGGTATGCAAACCCTAATTTACGCTGATATTGTCAAATCCTTTAAAAAGAAACGACTCAAATAAATATTTCCTTATCCTTTTTACGTGTAAATCAAACTCTCCCGGGTTTTGCCTTGTATTCTTAACTGTTTCGCTGTATAATGTCCCTAATAAATATTAGATATGGCTTTGATTTCATGGAGCGGTATTTCAATACCATAAAAGCCATACGGCAGCGATGATTCCGGTGAAGCGCAAAGAGTGACGTATTACATATGTGGAGCGGAAAATGAGAATAAGCATTCCTACTTCTTTTTTTGCATTGTTTCGTTCAAAAGACAACATCAATATTCGCAATGTGCGACTCGATCATTTAAAATATATGTTAATATTTCCCTTAGCACCTGTTTTTGCGAATATGCAGGGCATATTATTCAGCAATTCGATTCGGCTTTTCGGGCTGGATGCCATGACGCTCATGGGAAGTGCGTATTGTATCGGTGCGGGAGCGTTGTTTGCGTTTTCGGATGTTAAAAATATTGCAAAGATTTCACGCATATCAGCAATAATTATGACGGCTGCTTATATTCCATGGGTTGCAATGCGTGAAAGCCTGCTCAGCCTGATTCTGGCGATAATATTCATGTTCTTTTTGGGCGGCTGTGCGGCATGCTCGGCGTTTGCCTACACCTTCACGCTGAACAATACCGAAAGGCTGCTTGGCGCGGCAATGATTTCTACTTTTTTTGCGCTGAATCAGATTGATTACGGCCTGTCCCTCCTGTCCGGCTTTTTCGATAAGGCATATTTAACGGCGCTTGTGGCGGGCAGCTGCGTCTGCCTTTTGCTATACAAAACAAGTGATTTTTCCGCGGCCGAAAATAGACCGAAAGCGGTACTTAATCCCGCCCTTAAGCTGACGCTTTATTTTTTTGTTGCTCATTACTTTGTCGAAATATTTTATACGTATCTGCCCGGGGCATCTATGCCCAATGCCATGATCGCGAACGGAGCGGTCGGAATATTGTCGGTATGTCTTGTGGTAGCTTTACAGCTTATTACCAGGCGCAGCGTCTGGAACATGTGCAACCTGTTCTTTGTCGCTGAAATCGGTACGTATATACTGTATTTTATGCCCGAGGGTTCTGTTTTACGAAGTTTGGCCCGTTTTCTCCACGGTTTTGAACAGATAGGGTATATTGCTGCATATTACCTTCTCGGCTGTGTCTTTAAGAAGCACGCGGATTTCCGCATTTTCAAGCTGTGCCTAGTTACGATCCTGCCTATCAGTATGCTTTCCTATGTAATCCCCGGGGTTTTCGCGTCATATGCGCCCGCGCTGCTGCCGCTGGCGGCAACGCTGACTTCCGGCATTGTGTTTATTGTGTTTATACTAATGTCTCCCGCCTATTCAAAACACCTGTTTTTTGCCGAATGGTCAGATGATTTTTATGGGGTGGATATGGCCGAGGCAGGGAAGAAAATAAAGCAATCGGGTATGCTGGAAGGCCTGGGTCTGTCACCGCGTGAAAAAGAGGTCGCCTCGCTGCTTTTACAGGGAAAATCCGCAAAAGAGATTGCTGTGATATTGGAGATCAGCATCAGCACTGTAAATTTCCACATCAAAAATCTCTATAAAAAACTTAATATTGGCAACCGTTCGGAATTGTTTGCCCGTTTTACTTCATATACTGCATCTTCCCAGGATATAATACCGGTTCGAAATGATTGACCGAAGGATGACCAATGATAATATAAAAAGTCTTGGCTTTATTCAAGGCTATTTTTTATGCCTACCTACCAAAATTGATAGCTATCAATTTTGATTTTCTTCCTGTACGATTAAAAAGAATGGGGGTATTTTCGTGGCGGCGGACAAGGGAAACCGGTATGGGATTGATTCCGTTAATATATTAACTC
>DATCLI010000104.1:0-5695 GCA_036563955.1 Clostridia bacterium
GTATTCGCTTGATTTGGATACAAGGGTTCGAGCTTATGCCGTTGATGAAACATTAACCGGGGAAAAAGCTTGTGAAATCATTTTTGAAACTCTCAATATTCCGTATACACGCGGATATGCGTTTGATGAGGCTGAAAAAGAGGGAGTTATTTCGAAAAATATCCTTGAACGGATTAGCCCGGACAAGCCCGTCACGCTTGATTGCGTTTATGCTCTTACCGTAGATTTGATTAACCGGATGAAATAGTCTATAAATTCGCATTCCCGGTTTAAAATTCTCCGTCATCAAGAAAATCCGCGATAAGCAAGTCTGCAAATTTTCCGTAGCTTTGCATCCCGTCGGGCTGGTTATTGCTTTTCAGGTAATAATCATTTATATCATCCGCAATTTTTGTGATTTTTTCTTTTTGATGCGTGTTCCAGAAATCTCTTATATACCGCTGGTCGGCTTTTATTTCGTCAATCAGAAGCGATGATACTTCTTCATATAAACCCGGAGACTGCCGGTATAATTCATTGCCGACATAAGTAATCGCGGACAGGTATCCTGAGTATTGAAACAGCGGATCGGCGTGATTTTTGCATGCCAAAAACCCGGCGTAATTTGCTTCATCTTCAAACGTAATGCCCATTTGATGCGCGATTTCGTGGCATGCGGCATGCGGCAGCGTAACTAATGGAGGTTCAATGTTGATGTTTGGCTCGCCGGTAAGGAAGCTGTACACTCCGGCATATCCGGATATGGTTTGAATTCGGGAAAAAATAAGGCCTTTTACCTTTACGCGTTTTAACTTGTACCCTTCCCATGCGGTGTCTAGCACTGTTCTTATTGTTTCGCGATCGGGCGCGGTTCCGCTCGGTATCGGCAGGTCGGAACGTATTTCATTTGCGCGGAGAACAAGGGCTTCATATGTCGAAGACAATTCGGATACCGAAACCTTATTTACTTGAAGGCCGAGCCGATCTTTCAGCGGGATTCGGTAATTATTAAGATTCCACAGGAAGTTAAATAAAAACCATCCCAACGACGCGGTAAAAAGAACGAAAGTAAAGAAACGCGCCGCTTCCCTGGCAAAATTTTTTGCATATATCGAACGTATCAGCCTGAAAAGCATATACAGAAAGAAAAGTACAATCAGCAGTATAAGAATTTCATACAGCGAGAACGGGAAAAGGTTTGCAATCCCTGTCTGGATTGATGAAGTTACAGGAAAAATGCCGCAGGAAAAATATTTCTCGGTTATATCGGGCCGTGAAGCAGCAAACATTCTTGCAGTGAACGCTAAAACGGCAAGAATTACGGAAATAACAAGCATCAGCGGGATGCGGCTTTTCTTTTTTCTTTTTGACACGCTTATCTGGATATACATAACTGCACCTGTTATTTTTTAAATATACGTTTTTTGTATGTCAGAATAATAAAACGGGGCAGATCCATCATGCGCTTATAGCGCCTTGGTTCACGGATAAGCCGGTATAGCCATTCAAAGCCCATCTTCCGAATTATTTCAGGAGCGAGCGAAGCTTTCCCGGCAAATATATCAATACTTCCTCCGACACCAATGCATACCTTGCAGGACAGCCGGTACATATTCCGGTGTATCCAGAATTCCTGCTTCGGAGCGCCAAGCCCGACAAGAAGTATATCCGCTACCGATTGGTTTATGAGGTCGACAACACGATCTTCTTCCTCGGGATTAAAATAGCCGTTATGATAACCTTTTATTTTTACTTTCCCGTATTTCTCCATTATATTGACCGCAGCGATTTCGGCAACTCCGGGACGGCCTCCTAAAATATAAAACCCCACGTTTTTGCCAGAAAAGGTTTCAAAAAGGTTCTTTACAAGATCAATTCCTGAAACCTTGCTTTTTAACGGTGTTTTCAGTATTTTGGAAGCCACAACCACACCTGCCCCGTCAGGAATCAAGAGGCCGGCGTCATTGAGAATGCTTTTCAGTTCAGGATTTCTCTGCGCCTGCATAATAATTTCGGCGTTCGGTGTGTATACTGCATTGATTGAATTGCCGCTGATCCATTCCTTAATTTTTTCAACGGCTTCACGCATTGTTATATTATGAATGTTTACACCATGTATGTTTACTCTATCCATAATCAAATTCTCCGGATTTCAGCGTTCAAGGCAGCCATTTAAATTAGGCCCGTCTTAATTTACTCCACGTTATTATATAACATAATAGTTTTTTTCGGAAGAAGATAAGAAATAAAAACGGAAGATAGGGGTTTTATTCGTTATTTAAAAGAGTTTTATTATATGCATTTCTGAATTCTCCGGCTGTTATCCGTTCGATTTTCTTAAAGAGCCTCATAAAATATTTTTCATCGTGGAAGCCTAATTCCGCGGAAATTTCTTTTACGTGCATATTGGTATTGCTTAAAAGTTCTTTTGCATGGGATATTTTCATGCTGTTTATATACTGTTGCATGCAAATGCCCATTTTCTTTCTGAAATATCTGGAGAGGTATTCCTTGGAGTAACTGAATTCATTGGCAACATCCTGCAGTGATATTTGATGCCGGATGTGGATGCGAATCCATTCCAGTATCCGCAGAAATACGCTGTCCGCGTTCTCAGATGCATGATACTGGATATATTGCTGAGTTACTTCAATTAAAAGGCTCGTTACCAAATAATCGGTAGCCGATTTGGTAAGATAGCCCGACTGGTCTATGTGAATCAACTGGTTGCATAGTATAACAAGCCTGTCGAGGTCACAGTTTTTCAGATAGGAAGGCAGCAGGACGATATTCATGCGTTTGCGTATTGCGTTTTCTTCCATCAGTGTTTTTATTTCGACGTCAATTTGTTCCTGGCTGATAATTCTGAAGTTGTCCCCAAGGATAAAATGTACCCAATAAAAGGATGTCCCCTTTTCGGAAACAGCGTATCCGCCGTGCCAGGAACCTGGTCGAATCAGCATGACATCGCCCTTGCGAAGTTCATACTGAATTCCTTCAACTTCCATATAAACAATTCCCTTATGGACGATAATCAATTCATGGCTGTTAATTTTTCTCTCGGGGTGCTTCCAGCCCTCATCCGCTACAAACACGCCGGCTGAGAAAAATTTAACAGGGGCGTCAACAAATGCTTCCAGGATATACACTTTGCATACCTCCGCAACAGCAATTTGAAAACCCGTACTGCATGCTATACAACCCAGTGTCAAAACAGCAAGATAATTTCTTCCATCATTATAGCAATAAAAGTTATTTTCGGCAATTAATCGCATAACATTGTAATAACGCCCTCACAGGGGTTCACCGGCTTTTCTATGCATGTTCCCTCATTTATGTTTATTTTCACCGTTACGGTTTTTTGAACCCCGTAAATCTTAAAAACAACTTTGCGAATGCACTGTTCTTCTAACGTGAATTCCAGGCGGCTTAAATCTTTTTTTACTATAACCGGTTTAATGTGACTGATTCTGCCTGTTTTCAGAACCAGACCGAAATTCTGCGATTCGGTGACAATATTCAGGTGCTTTCCGACGCCATCCATCATTCGGATGATATAGCATGCATCCGTTTGATTAAACTCACCTCCGTAGCAGAACCATCCGAATAACGGGTCCTGTGCGAGGATTGTTCTTGCCCCCCGAAGATATCCGCAGAAGCCCAGATCTATTTCGCAGGCGTAATACCATGCTCCTCGGTGGTGCGGCTGTTCCAGCCATGTTTCTCCATAAGGCGAGGGTTCAAAGCCGCCGGCCGCCGCGCCATCGTTCAAGGCGCCCGGATACCAGTATCCGTAATCGGATTCCGCAGTACCGCTGTTCAGGAGTGCCCAGGACGACAGCAGTGAAGCATATCCTAACCTCAGGTGGGCGAATTTGTCGGGGCTTTCATGAACAGCGTAATCAACAATCGCTCCTCCTGCCATCTGCGACATGTAGCTTAAGGTATATTCCGCGCAGTTTCCTCTTATATCGCTCCCTAACAGGTAGTATTCCGTTTCCAGCCAGCCTCTGCATGCAATATTGCTGTTTATCTGGCTGTGCATAAAACTCTCGGCCTTGTCCGTTAAAATCCCGTTGTCAATTGCGTACCTTGCAAATGCATGGGTAGACTCAAAGCCCGTTGTATCGAATGGATATTCGGAACCGAATATATCGGCGCCGCCGCTTACAAAGAATGTTACTTTTTTCTCCCACCAGCGTTTAAGACGGTCCGCCTGTTCACAGAAGTTGTTATTATACAATGCTTCTATAATATCTAAAATAACTTTTTCATTATATAAACCTGTTTTCAATGCGGACCATCCAATTAACTCATCCGGAACTGTGAACATGGCCAGCATCGTTCGATACGCTTTCAATAAATATTCTGGTGGGGATTGGTTTGTCCTTATATTAGGATATGTTTCCGATATTTTATACATGGCATAGTAAATAACGGCAACATGCGGATAATCATATATCCTCCACAGATGAAGCCTTCCTTTCGGCCCGGGATCCGCGCTGTATCTGTTTGTTTTCCAGTCGGGTATGCCGTAAATACCGTATGCGTACTCTTCTTTATCGGTTCGCTGCAGCCCGCCCCAAATAAAATTGTCAATATAATAATCCACGGCGGATACTTCAGCCTGTACGGGATATTCGCAGTTTTTTAACGCCAGAAATGCCGGTTTGCATAAGCCCGGATCGTCGCAGGATACTTCATATATCCTCCAGCCTTTAATACGGTCATAGTTGTCCGGTCCCAATAAAGTGCGGCTTTCCATATTCCACTCGGATATCAGGCCGTTGTACCATTTCGAAGGTTCTTTATGCTGGCACCTGGCAAGAAAGGAGCCTCTTTTTTTTATACAGGTCTCAAGGGGCTCTGTTATAAAGAATTCCATTTGTGACCAGTAACCCTTTTCGTCTTCAAGGTAAATCCGGTTTTCTCCCAGTCGATGAAATTTTGCTTCATAAATACGGTATCCCCCGTTATTTCCCATAAATCGAATTTCCGTTTCTTCCGGGAATTCCGCCTTTAAAACAAACTCAAGCTTTGAACGCACAGCCGTTTTAGCCTTAAGATCCAGAGGCAGCACCATACCCGGAACTACCTGAATATCCGCCAAGCCGTTTTCATATATTTTCAGCCGGATATCATCATATCCGTCAGCCCAGGTGAAAAGCAGAGTTTTCGTTAATGTCTCATGCGGGCGTAAAAATGCCCGGGTTACCGGCTGTCTCCATTTACATCCCTTTTCGCCGGCTATTTTTTCATGATGCCATGCATGGAAATAAACACGGTTTTGAAAAGACTTATCTTCGTTGTTCCTGTCAAGATGAAAAAACTCCATTGAGGATTCTTTCCCCGGAATGCAGAGCAGGTAAGGGCCTTTTCCGTTGCAGCGCGTCCAGAATAAAAATGAATTTTTGCCCGCTATGTGCTGATGGCACACTACCCTCTCACCGGAATTTACTCCCCACGAAAAATCGGCATTCATGGGAAATGCAATGCTGAGATCTTCAATAACGAGCTCACTTTCAGACAGGTTTTGAAGTTTGTATGTGTAATAGAGCTTATTTTCTTTCCTGCGAAATGAATACCGTACTTTTACTGCCGTTTTATCCGTATGGGCATATAGGATTGTATAAGCGTATCCATCGGTTAGTTTTTTCCTTAAGGTATTCAGACATACGGCTTGTTTATTGGAAAACGGTTCATCGTTATTCATGAA
>DATCLI010000105.1:0-3158 GCA_036563955.1 Clostridia bacterium
ATCTGTGGCTGAGCATGGCGCTTATGATGATCGGGCGCATGGGCTCAGAGATTGGCACATCACAGAACCTGGGCAGGAAAGACATTGCATCTTCACAGGGCTATGCTCAGGATTCCGTGCGAATAGCTTTGCTTCTCGGTATTTTATATGGATTCGTGCTGATTGTATTTGCCGAGCCGCTGGTTTCACTGCTTCAGGTAAATGACGAAACTGTGTTTTTAAACACCAGTTCATACCTGAGAATTGTAGGTCTGGGCATACCCTTTACTTATGTTTCCGCTGCAATCACCGGTGTGTTCAACGGCGCGGGCAATTCACGTCTAAGTTTCCGGGCAAACGCAATAGGGCTTATCGTTAATATGATACTCGATCCGCTCATGATCCTGGTATGGGGATGGAATGTTAAGGGCGCCGCTGTCGCTACAGTAATTGCCCAGATTACGGTGTGTTCGACGTTTGTATTTCTCGTAAAACGTCATCCGCATAGGCCTTTTGAACATTTCCGCATTCTTGGAAGTATAGATCCTGCAAGAATGCGGCAGATCATGCGCTGGAGCCTGCCGGTGGCAGCCGAGAGCGGCGCCTTTACAATGCTTGCAATGGTGGTTACCGGCATGGTATCCGCATGGTATGGGGAAACTGCCGTGGCGGTGCAGCGTGTAGGCAGTCAAATAGAATCGTTATCCTGGCTGCTTGGAGGTGGATTTTCTTCCGCTGTTACGGCCTTTGCAGGCCAGAATTACGGAGCGCGTAAATGGGAACGCATCAGAAAAGGTTATCATATTTCGCTTGTTTCTTTATTGATTTGGGAGGGGCTCGTGACCTTATTACTTATATTTTGCGGGCGGTTCATATTTTCACTCTTTCTGCGTGAACCTCCCGGAATTTTAGATATGGGAACTGCATACCTGCGCATTCTTGCCGTATGTCAGCTTTCTATGGCACTTGAAGGCGCATGTGCCGGAGCTTTCAGGGGTATGGGCCGAACCATGCCGCCGAGCCTGAGCAGCATAGCATCAAATATTATCCGCCCGTTTCTTTGCTGGTCGTTTGCCCAGTGGATGGGATTGAACGGGTTGTGGCTGGGCATCACGGTTTCAGCCATACTTCGTGGTGTTACGATGTTTATCTGGTTTACGATCTATGCACGCAGATTGCCCCGACTGGACGAACCCGGAGTTACAGCAGTTAATGTTTAAAAATCAAAATCATCGTTAAAACAGACGAATGATGTCCCCATCTCGGAGGAAAACGATTTATGTGCAGCCTGATGCGTTGAGATTGCTGAATTTTAATGAAAAATTGCATAAGAATGATTAATTGTAGTATAACTTGTACCGTGATATACTTAAATAAAATATATGCATAAAGAAAACAGACATAATAAACCTTGAGGAGTTACATGTGAAAAAAATTACGGGCATTGTGCTGGCACTGCTAATGATATTTTCAGCCTGCAGTAAAACTAAAAATGACAATAAGCATGGTTCGGGCGCTGATCTTGTAAACCCCGGAAATGTTGCAGACAACACACCCAATTCCGGCTCAAATCTTATAAACAAAGAAAATGATAAAGATAACAAGCCCGATTCAATCACCGATCCAACAAATACCGGACGTGAGGGAAGTGTCGTACAACTTGACGCGGCGATGATAAATATGGTCGTATTTACTGATCTTCAGAAGCATAATAAAATCGAGTATACCGAAGCCGGTTTAATCAAAGAATTATGCGCTTTGCTTGAGGGGCTTAGCTATTACGAAACCGATATGAAATGGGAACCATATTATCAGGTTGATCTTATTGGTACTGATGGAGATGTAGCGTTATCAATAACCACAAGCGGCAGAGCCGTATCATTTGACAGGGACATAAACATCAACGGTGTAATCCTTAAAAAAGGGCTCTATGAAGTGGAACAGTGGATATATGAGCACATGATAAAGTTTTCGGAGGGACAGATTCTTGATCCTTCCTGTTTGGAGTGCCCTGCTGAAATAAAAGTCCCGGAGGAAATCATTTCCCAGGAGATATGCGATAAAGGGAACTCCAAGGTCAACAGTTATGAAGTTAATATCACGGTTTATGATTTTCTGGAAAAGTTTTTTGCGGGTAAAAAGTTTATCATACTTGGCAGCCGAAGACACTTCAGTTATAAGGAAACAGAAAAAGCAGTCACTGAAGCAAGGCAAAACAGCCAAAGCATTACCATTGTTACAGGTGGTTACGAATCCGCTCTTGAAATATATTCTGACAGCCCATTAAAACAATTCACAAAGCTCGGCACTATTACCCTTGCGGAAATTCCCGAAAAGCAGGGAGTTTATAAAATGATAACGGGCAGCATGGAGTTTGAAATAGAAGCGGGGAATGATTTCGATGCCGGGTTTAAAAGCATCTTCGAAAAGAACAGGAGTGCTGCATACAGCCTAACACCGGATGATTTAAAAATCCTGTACGAAGAAAATAAACCCCTTTACATGGAATACATATGCAAGAACCTGGGTGTCCCAAACTGGACGGGAAGGCCGCCCGACAGGTTTGAGATAACGACAATAGAATCGGGTAAACCAAATGAGCCTTATACCGCCGCTGCTTTTTACAATCCTTTCGATGTTATGCTGCTGATCTACACGGGCGGAAACGGGCAGCCCTGGCGGTATATTGGTTTCGTTAACTTTGGCGGGAGAGGCGCGGGCGCCGAATACCAAATTGAAACCTGGAATGGACATATATGGATAACGGGAAACAGATCCGGGGGCCACGGAACCGGTGAATCAAGTTATTATCACGATTGGTACGAGCTGACGGATAAAGGCACAAGGCTTGTTCTAAGATTCCCGTATGACGAATATATGGTGGAATACATGGGCGGCTATATCCTGAAAGCCGATAATATAGAGACTTTTACTAAAGATAACATGAGGGTTGTCGTGGATTATACATTAGAGAAGCGTTATCCGCTTAATTTGGATATATCGGACGAACATGGGCATGTTGTAATCAGTTCGAAAATACAAGCGGAATATGAATGGGATGATGAAAAAGGTGTTTTCATATCCGAGTTTTCCGCCGATGAGCGAGGAACCCCTGGTTTTGTGTATAACAACCCGGAGATAACAAAGCAGTGCGATAAAATTCTGGAGCAGTATTATGA
>DATCLI010000106.1:0-9844 GCA_036563955.1 Clostridia bacterium
ACATAAGCCCTCTCCCTGTCCATAACAAAACCTCCTGCTTTAACGAAATCAAAAGAATGAACGCTTTTTATTTATACATAATATATTATTGGAATAAAGTGCTGTTAAATAATATTATAGCACATGATTTTTTGCCTGCAATTTTTACCATCGAATTTTATTTATTTTTTTCAGCTTGCGAATAAGAATGGCAAATGCTAAAATCTATTAAACAGCCAGTTCGCAAAATCCTGGCCGGCCTTTGTATGGTCAACCAAAACTACGGGAGAATAATTTAATGAACAGAGGAATTTCATTTATTGTTCAGGCAGCATTGATCGCTGCTCTTTATACTGCTCTTACACTTATGTTTATTCCAATAAGCTTCGGGCATAATATATTTCAGTTTCGTATCTCAGAAGCGTTAACAGTTCTGCCGGCTCTCGTTCCGTCTTCGATCCCGGGCCTTTTTACAGGCTGTCTCATTTCAAATTTGATAGGCGGGTTTGGTCCGATTGATATTATTTTCGGCAGTATTGCAACGCTGATCGCCGCGGTTTTTTCCAGATTACTGCGAAAATATCCGTTTCTTGTTCCCTTGCCGCCTGTTGTATTTAACGCGTTGATTGTCGGAAGCTATCTAAAGTTCCTATATATTAAGGATGTTCCGCTTCTGGCAAGCATCGGCTGGGTTGCTTTAGGCCAGATGCTTGCCTGTTACGCTCTTGGACTTCCTTTGCTTTGTCTTCTGAAAAAAAGCAAATGGTTCAGCAATATTGAAAAATATTAATATCGGTCACTCGGTGACATATTTCATACCGATTTCAAACGCTTCCATTTCAAGCGGAATCATATGATGCTTTCTTTTCGGCAAAACCTCGTATAAAGATTTTCGAAAGTTCTCAACGGTTACTATATTTTTTTCACCGACAAGCTTTCCAAGCAGAATAATATTCGCAAAAGCGGTATTTCCCATTTCGGACGCTATTTTTGTAGCCGGGACTAAAAAAGACGCGATATCGGTCCGGGTGATATCCCGGTTAACAATTGAACTGTCTATAATAACCATTCCGCCCTTAACAACCCAATTCTCAAATTTATCAAGCGAAGGCCTGTTCATTACAATCAGCACATTCGCACTGCTTAAAACAGGGCAGTCAACAGGTTTGTCCGATATGACAACGCTGCTGTTCGCTGTTCCGCCCCTCATTTCAGGACCGTAGGATGGAAGCCAGGAAACCTGTTTTCCGTCCAGCATTGCGGCATGCGCAAGAAGCATTCCGGCTGATAATATTCCCTGCCCTCCAAAACCAGCCAATATTATTTCATAAGTCATAGTATACCTCCGGATTTTCCATACTGCTAAAGCTGCATTGATATATCAATAAGCGGTTGCAAGTACATGCTGTATCAGCATTCTTTAAATACTCCCAGCGGATACTGCGGTATCATTTCATCCTTTATACGCTTTAACGCTTCCACAGGGCTTAGACCCCAGTTTGTTGGACATGTTGACAAAAGTTCAACCATTGAAAATCCCTTTTTCATAATTTGCATGTTAAAAGCTTTCTTTACTGCCTCTTTTGCTTTCTTTATATGCTTAACATCATGCAGCGACGCCCTTTCAATATATGCCGGACCGTTAAGGACGGCAAGAACTTCACTTACATTTATCGGAAAACCGTGCAGATCCGCAATTCGTCCGTACGGCGTTGTTGTTGTATATTGGTTCATCAGCGTTGTAGGAGCCATCTGACCCGATGTCATTCCATATATCGTATTGTTTATGAAAATAACGGTTATATTTTCGCCGCGAGCGGCAGCATGAATAATTTCAGCCGTGCCGATAGCTGCAAGATCTCCGTCACCCTGGTAAGTAAAGACGATGCTGTCGGGTTTGCTTCTTTTAACACCTGTAGCGACCGCGGGCGCACGCCCGTGAGGAGCCTGTATCATATCGCATGCGAAATAGTCATAACTGTTGTAAGAACAGCCGACAGAAGCTATGCCGATTGTTTTCCCTTCTATATTAAGCTCGTCAAGCACTTCTGCAACCAAACGGTGCGCAATGCCGTGCGTACACCCCGGGCAGTAATGAAATTGCGTATCTTTTAAGGCTTTTGGTTTTTGAAAAATTATAGCCATTTCTGTCACCTCCATTCGGGATATTAATTGGAATTACAGCCGTCTGAACCGGATTTGCCGTATATATCCCGTATTATTTTCAGAATGTCTTCGCGCTCGGGAACCATACCGCCCATGCGTCCATGGAAATAAACCGGTTTTCTGCCGTTTACGGCGAGCAGCACATCTTCATGCATCTGCCCTGAACTCATTTCGACGGTAAGAAACGCTTTTGTCCGGTTTATCACTTTTTCGAACGCTTTCTGCGGAAAAGGCCATAATGTTATCGGCCTTAAAAGCCCGACATTGAAGCCTTCTTCTTTTGCTTTTTCAATAACGCTTTTTGCTATTCTTGATACGGTTCCGTAAGCGACTATAATAATATCCGCATTATCGGTATTATATAATTCGTACCTTGTTTCTCTTTCCTTTATCAATTTATATTTTTCCTGCAAATTTCGGTTCCACTGTTCCAAAACCGCAGGATTAAGATGTATTGACGTAATTACATTCTGTCCGCGCTTATGTTCGTGGCCGGTTACCGCCCATGGCGTTTCAGGACGTTCTATAGGTTCGTTGTCCCTGAATTCAACAACTTCCATCATCTGTCCAAGTATGCCGTCACCCTGTATCATCGTAACAATACGGTGCCTGTCCGACAAATTAAATGCTTCGACGGTCAATTCATAAAGCTCCTGCACGCTTGACGGAGCGAGCACTATCTGCCTGTAATCGCCGTGACCTCCGCCCTTGCATGATTGGAAATAATCGCTTTGGGATGGCTGTATTCCTCCAAGGCCGGGGCCCCCGCGAACAATGTTTACCACAACTGCGGGTACCTGCGATCCGGCGATATATGATAAACCTTCCTGCTTAAGGCTTATGCCCGGGCTTGACGATGACGTCATCACCCTCGTACCGGTGCTGCCTGCGCCGTAAACCATGTTAATAGCTGCTATTTCGCTTTCTGCCTGTAAAAAAACACCGTTAACCTTCGGTAATTTTTTTGCCATATAATGAGCGATTTCCGTCTGCGGTGTTATAGGATAACCGAAATAATGAATGCAGCCTGCTCTTATTGCGGCTTCAGCTATTGCCTCATTGCCCTTCATCAACATTTTCTGTCCCATACGGCGCCTCCTTCATTTCTCCACAATAATAACACAATCCGGACAGATTGTGGCGCAAAAAGCGCAGCCTATACATTGCTCCATATCCGTAACTTCCGCAGGATGGTAGCCTTTTTCGTTCAGGTTCTGTTCACTCATCCTGATAATATGTTTTGGGCATACGTTTACGCATAAAGCGCAGCCCTTGCACCTTTCTTCAATAAATGTAACCTTTGGCATTTTACGTTTCCACCTTCTGTTCACTAAGAAAATAAATTCTTCGTTATTATAACACATCATAGCCCAAGTGCAAATAATAAGATTATGAAAAGGCTTTTGCGATGTAACCTTAATATAAATCAGCTGTACAATATATAATGACAAGCTTTAGTGCGTACCAGCAATATATTGTACAGCGGAACCCAAAGTATAAAACATCGCAAATGCCATTATGAAAATGAAACACCTGGAAAAGCAGGACCTTCAGGTGTAATTTATCCGAACTATTGTACAATAACGGAAACAAGGAGTACAATAGTTCATTAGGTAACTTAGGTAACTTGCATATTCATATACTTTTCCATTGGGAAGACCGGCTCCTGGAAATCAAGTTTGATTTTTTCAAGATTCTCTTTCATCACCGAATGAAATGCTATGGGAATCCCCGTTTTTATTGAAACAGCCCGCGCAAATTCACAGCCGGTTATAATATCGCGCTCCGTTGTTTTGTCCATTAAATGCGAGTTGTTTATTATATAATCCACATCCATTTTCGAAGAAATACGAATCTCATCAAGAATCTTCATAACGTCATCAACAGTCCGCGTTTCGGGGCGGAAACAGTTAATGACAAAATACATAAATGCATCGGGTACGGGAATTTCATTCCTGTACCGGCCTATTACCTTTGCGCCGGCATCATCACCGCCGGTATCGATAATCAGAGTTGCCTCGTTATCTTTAAGATATTTTGTTACTTCACCTGTCAGAGCCGGGATATCGACATTCGTGTTCGCATATTTTGTTGTGACCAGGATAATACCGTTCTTTTCAAGGATATTATCGGCCGCACTGCTTCTGAAGTATGGATTTATTATATCAAGATCGGCAAATACTATTTTTTTTGCGGTTTTTGACATGTTCACCGCAAAATTCAGCGAAACTTCGGATTTTCCAGTGCCGTAATGTCCTGTAAAAATATGAATCCTTTTATCATTCGTTATCATTGACTGCATATTTCTGCCTTCCTGTTTCATACAAATTATTCCCATAACGGTCAATTAATACTACTGCGGGAAAATCGACAACTTCAAGCATTCTTACCGCTTCTGTCCCCAAATCCTCAAACGCAATTACCTTCTGGCTTTTTATACACCTTGAAATGAGAGCGGCGGCGCCGCCTACAGCCCCAAAATATACGGCTCCATTTTCAATCATCGCGCGTATAACATTATCGTCACGCATCCCTTTTCCAATCATCCCAGATATTCCGGCTTTTATTAACGCAGGTGTATATTTGTCCATTCTCCCGCTTGTCGTAGGACCCGCCGACCCGATTACCTTTCCTTCCGGAGCGGGGCATGGGCCAACATAATAAATTACCTGCCCTTCCGGCGGAAAAGGCAGCAGTTTTCCTTTATCCAAAAGCGAAATTATCCTCTTGTGCGCGGCATCCCTTGCCGTATAAACAGTGCCCGTTATTTCAACCATATCCCCGGCTTTAAGGCTGTCAACGACATCCGGCGTCAATGGCACTGTAATTTTCCGCTTCATGGTTTACACCTCCGTTAATTCTCGCATTTTTAAGCGTCAGAGCGAACAGTTATTCATCGTCATTTACATACAGCGGCGCTTCGACCGTAACCTGCGAATTACCGTTCTTTAATCCAAAAATAAGAACCATATTTGCAGGGTTTTTTCTGTTCGCATAAACAAGCCTGATCCTTTTTGGTTCTATCCTGTATCCGCGCATGGTGAAGAAAATATCAACGAGCCTTTCTGGTCTGTGTATCATGAAAAATCGGCCGTGATGCTTCAAAAGGCCTGACGATACTTTTATAATATCCTCGAGGGTACAGAAAATTTCATGCCTTGATACAGCCTTTGTATCATCGGGATTTACAAGCCCGCCCCCTGCCTTCGTATAGGGAGGGTTTACAACTACCGCGTCAAAGCTGCCCGATCCGAACATATCGACAGAATTTCTGAAATCGCCTTCTATTATGCTGACCCTGTTTCCAAGATTATTAAGCATAACGCTTCTGCAAGCCATTTCAACCATTTCAGGCTGGATTTCCACACCGGTAATATGGGACGCCTCGGTTTTAGCCGACAGTAAAATCGGAATTATACCGGTACCCGTGCCAAGGTCTATGATCTTCATGTTTTTTTCTATTTTAACATAATTCGAAAGCAGAACAGCATCTATTCCAAAACGGAAACCTTTTTTCTTCTGAATTATCTTAAGCCCGTTCAACTGCAGATCGTCCAAGCATTCTCCGTCTTTGACAAGATCGGACATATCCTTCACCCCATCCTAAAGAAATAGCCAGACTGCAATGTCCGGCTTAATTTCCCATTCAAAGAACAAATTAATTGCATACCCGGGAATCGGGAATAGCAATTTTTAACTTATAGACGGTCAGTAGCCTGTCCGTTATAATGCATAAATTATGTTATTTCTATCTATACATACCAATACATATTATTCCGGTTTTGGAGCATCAACGGGACATACATCCGCACATGCTCCACATTCGATACATTCCTCCGGATCTATTACATATTTGGTATCACCGGCAGAAATACAATTCACCGGGCATTCGGATTCACAAGCTCCGCAGCTAATGCAATCGTCATTAATATAATATGCCATCCCAATACACCTCCTGCACTATTTGACTTAAAGCTATTTACAACAATGGAAAAAATAAAATTCCCTTGTTATCCTACAATATATTAACATGCATGTCAATCAAATTAATCAGTCAAGCTTTCTTATATCTTTAGCTGCATTTCAGCTGTTACCCTTTGAATTATTGTACAATAACGGAAACAAGGAGCTTCATTCCGCTATAGTTTCCTTTTATTGTACAATAATTCTTCATAATTTATTTCACACCAGAGCAGTAATTATATTCAGTCTTCAAGCTGCTTCAATATTTCCATATCCACTTCTTCCGGTTCGGGTTCAGGCTGCTTTTCAACGTCCTTAATAAGCATAATCTCCTGAGCGTCGTATTCTCTCAAATCAGGTTCATTTTCATTGTCAAGCCTTACCTTAACCCGTTCTTCAAGAAGGTTTACATACATTACCGTTCCGCTTCCGTGAGGTGCTTGCACGAGCGCTCCAACCTTCGGTATCCTCCTTATAAGATCCTCATATGCTTCCTGCTCATACTTTAAACAGCACATAAGCCTTCCGCATATTCCGGATATTTTTGTCGGGTTTAATGAAAGGCTTTGTTCCTTCGCCATTTTAATTGATACGGGATGGAACTCGGTCAGGTGCGAATTGCAGCAAAGCCGTCTTCCGCATACACCGAGACCTCCCATCATTTTCGCTTCATCCCGGACTCCGATCTGCCTAAGCTCGATCCGCGTCCTGAAAACGGAAGCAAGATCTTTTACGAGCTCGCGAAAATCAACCCTTCCATCGGCTGTGAAGTAAAAAAGAATCTTATTATTGTCAAATGTGTATTCCACATCAATAAGCTTCATTTCAAGGTTGTGCTTGTCTATTTTTTCAAGACAGATTTTGTATGCTTCGGCTGCCTTTTTTTTGTTTTCCTCAACCTGTTTTAAATCTTCCTCTGTAGCTTTCCTCATTACTTTTTTCAATGGAGCGACAACTTCGCTTTCGTCCACCTCTTTTTCAGGACAAACCACTTCACCGCATTCGATTCCGCGCGCTGTTTCAACAATAACCATATCACACGGTTCGAGTTTAATATCGACGGGATCAAAATAATATATTTTTCCGGCGTAACGAAACCGGACTCCAACTACATTTGCCATATATTTAAACCTCCTGAATTTCCAGCAGCAATACATCAATTCCTAACTGGTAATTTATATTGTATCTGAAATTTCTCTGCATATTTTCCAATGCCGATAACCTGTTCATAAGTTTTCGTTTGGAACAGGACAAAGCAATCTCTTTTATGATATCCTTTTTGTCGGAATTAATCAACCCGTTTTCCATTCCCGTAAGAACCATCAGGCAGTCCCTGTAAACAGACATAATGATATCTATTACCGCCGGGAGCTCGTCTTTGTTTTCGGTTAATATCCTGCGTGTTTTCTCTATTTGTGAAAAATCATCAGGTTTTTGAAGAAATTTAATTATTTGAAGCCTTAAGTCCCGGAATGAACCCTCTTCAAGCATACGAACTGCATTTCCGGGAATACCGCGGGAGAATCTGATATAAAAATCCAGTTCTTCTTTTCTTTTTGGCTGTAAAGGCTTGATGATTTCTCTTATTTCATCTTCCGAATAGGGTTCCATCCTTAAGTTTACGGTCCTTGACCGTATTGTCGGCAGCAGTGCATCATAATTTACCGCGGACAAAATAATAACGACATATTCAGGCGGCTCCTCAAGAGTTTTCAGAAGGCAGTTCTGTGCCTGGACAGTCATAGTATCGGCGCCGTCAATGAAATATACTTTTTTGTTTCCATATGCCGGGCGATTTGCTGCATGCTCCTGCAAGGCACGAATTACATCAATACCAATCGAAGATTTGTCGGACGCCACCTCGTAAAAATCAGGGTTCGTGCCTTCCGCGAAGGTTCTGCATGAAATGCACCCGCAGCCATTCGTTCTGCCGAACGGGCATAGGATTTCGGCTGCAAATTCAAGGGCAAAAGTACGTTTCCCCATACCCTCGGGACCTGAAAAAGCGTATGCGTGACCGAGCTTTCTGTCGGATAGTATTTTTTTTAATTGAAAAACAAGCATCTTCTGTCCAATCAGCTTATTTAAACCCACAAAAAAATCCTCTTTCCAGCTCTTAATTTAATTATGGTTCCTCTTACGTACAAAAATTACATAATAATTAACGCAGAAAAGTCAATAAAATTTTGTTCGGCGCAGTACCTAAAGTATAATGTCAAGTATCAGCCCGCGTATATCCTCAATTCTTCCCACTATTTTTAAATGGTCCTTTTCCGAGCTCAATACCTCTTTTGTAAGCTCTTCGAGATTTTCATTGACTTTTTTTACCGTGGCATATAAACGATGCCTTCCTCTCCTGTCCATATGGCTTTCTTTTGAGAAACTCATAAAACTTCTTATCGCTTCCTCCAAAAACTCGGAAACCAGCCTCTTATATGCTTTAAGCTCGGCGATATCCACTTTTTCCGACAAATGCTCTCCCTGTTTGAATATATCCTGCGCCATCCGGCGGAGCATTTCATCCCGGTCTTCGGAAGCTTGCCTTTTTAAATATGAGTTAAACTGACTGGAGGTTTTTCCCTCAACTTTTCTGCTGCCCGTATTTATTCTCCCGGAAAAATTATCCGTCCTGCTGTTAGGCCGGTCTATTTTCATTCCCATGGCAATGCCCCGTTTCACTTAAATATATGATTTATCCGGACCAAAAGTTTTATTCTTTTTACTGAACCCTATTCTATATATCGGCAAAGGAGATCGTCGATATATTCTTTTATCGTTAAAAAAGCGGCTTCTATTCCAATCTCTCCATTGATTCGTTTGATCCTTTCAGGATACAGTCCGGTAAGTTTAAGATAACCCTCATATACGTCACGGTGAAATGAGATGCTTTCATTCTCAAGCCTGTCGGGAATTGATGCGTCAAATCTTCTTTTAAGCGCCAGTTCGGGGTCAATATCCATAAAAAAGGTTATATCGGGCATTATGTTTTCGATTGCTATGTCATTTACAAGCTTGACCGTGTCTATGCCCAAGCCTCTTGCCAGCCCCTGGTAAACATAGCTTGAGTCGACAAAACGATCGCATATCACCGTAATTCCTTTCTCCAGTGACGGTTTTATAACCTGCGAAACAAGCTGCGCCCTCGAGGCGGCATACAGCAGCATTTCTGTCACAGGACTCATTTCAGCGTTCCTGTTGTCAAGAATAATATTTCTTATTTTTTCACTTATCGCTGCTCCTCCCGGCTCGCGCAGCGTAAGAATTTTAATTCCCTTTTTAATTAAATATTCCTTCAAAAGAGATAACTGTGTCGACTTTCCCGAACCATCGCCGCCTTCAAAGGTAATAAACAGCCCTTTTCTCATTTAATTCACCTTTCCTTTAAAATATTACTCCGGAAGCACTGAGATCATTAAATCGACAGAATCGCTGCCGCCTTCAGTCTCCGTAACGAATGTAAGTCCGTGTATGTCCGCACCGGCGTCGTAAAGCCGGCTCAGATAATCTATATGCTCTTTCAAAATTGTTTCTCCCGGGCAGAGAACAGGTATACCGGGAGGATACGGAGTAACGATTCCTGCGCTTTTATAACCTTCGGATTCGCTTAAATGTACATTTATACCGCCTTCCAAATAGCACCGGAAATCGGGGATTACACATTCCCCAGGATATAAAATCTTTTCGCTGCAGATGCCGTGCTTTCTCCGTCCGACTTTTTTGTCCGTTTCGGCAAGGC
>DATCLI010000107.1:0-3720 GCA_036563955.1 Clostridia bacterium
GTGTAAAAGCCCGGTGCTTTTTTGTGCATAGATACAGCCGCTTTCAGCGCGCCCACTCCGAAAATCTCCTTGCTGTTCGCGCTGTGCTTCAATTCGATTATTTCATCATTGCCCGCAAAAATTACGGTATGCTCCCCGGCAATATTTCCGCCTCTTACCGCATGAATCCCGATTTCATCCTTGCTTCTATTCACTCTTCTTGTGTGCCTGTCATATACATACCTGTATTTTTCGGGGAGAGCCCTGTTAATCGCATCAGCGAGCGCAAGAGCGGTTCCGCTTGGAGCATCTATTTTTTGATTATGGTGCTTTTCGATTATTTCTATATCAAAGTTTGTGTATAAAAGCTTAGCAGCTTTCTGAACAAGTTCAAGCAAGAGGTTGACGCCAAGCGACATGTTTGCCGAATACAGGATCGGCGTCGAAGCGGCGGCTTGTTTTATCTTAGATACCTGTTCATCGGATATTCCGGTAGTTGCAATTACAAGCGGTATTTTCCCTGATGCGGCATAATCCAGTATATTCTGTAATGCGGAAGGGTGAGAAAAATCTACGATGACATCAACCGCGACATTGCATTCTTCAAGGCGTGTAAATACGGGATAATCGTTCGAAACCGACGGGTTAATATCAAATCCCGCAGCAATCTTGACATCTTCACGGTAACGTGCGATTCTCGTTATTACCTGACCCATTTTTCCATTGCATCCGCTTAGCAAAACCTTTACCATACAAGCTCATCCTTTCTTTAGCAGTTAATGCGGAAGGATTTAAATCAGACCATATTCCTTAAGCGCGCTGCGAACAGTTTCAAGTCCCTTTGGGCTGATATCGACAAGCGGCATTCTGCACTTCCCGACGTTCATACCCATAAGGTTCATCGCAGTCTTAACAGGTATGGGGTTTACTTCGCAGAAGAGGGCATCGACAAGATTTACCGTTTTTATCTGGATTTGACGGCTTGTTTCGAGATCCCCTTCGAGAAAAGCGGCAGCCATCTTATGCGTATCGGCGGGGATTATATTTGCCATGACTGAAATAACGCCGTATCCGCCGAGAGCCATTAATGGAACGACATTTCCATCCTCGCCCGAATATATTATAAGATTATCACCGCAAAGCATTCTTGTCTTCGCAACCTGAGCAAGATTGCATTCCTTTACCCCGACTATGTTTTCTATCCCGGACAGTCTTTTCAGAGTTTCGGGGTTAATATTGAGGTTGGTTCTGGAAGGTACGTTATAAAGCACGACAGGTATCGAAACCGCTTCCGCAACAGCTTTAAAATGCTGGTACAAACCTTCCTGCGTCGTCTTGTTGTAATAAGGCGTAACAGAAAGGATCGAGTCGGCGCCGGCAGATTGAGCGAACCTGCTTAATTCAATTGCGTGCTTCGTATCATTGCTGCCCGCTCCCGCCATTACATGAACACGCCCTTTAATTTTTTCAACCGCAAAACGTATTACAGCCTTATGCTCGGGATCGGGCATTGTGGATGCCTCGCCGGTTGTTCCGCAGATAAGGATGGCATCGGTGCCCTGCTCTATTTGCCATTCGATCAATTCCTCGAGCTTCTCATAATTTACACCTTCATCAGTGAAAGGGGTTACGAGGGCAACACAAGAGCCCGTAAAAATAGGATGCTTCACGGAATCACTCCTTCTCCATGTATTCAATATATTTTTGGGCAATCTGGACCGCATTCGCAGCAGCCCCCTTGCGGATGTTATCGGCTACAACCCAGAGGTTTACACCGTTTTCCACGCTTTCATCCCTGCGTATTCTCCCGACAAAAACCTCATCCTTGCCTTCGGCAGTAATGGGCATGGGGTAGAGGTTGTTTGCGGGATCATCCTGGACAACTATACCGTCCGCATTCTTAAGAACGTTCCTTAATTCATCCAAATCAAAAGTTTTTTCGAACTCAACATTAATCGATTCGCTGTGCCCGTGAAAAACAGGCACCCTTACTGTCGTCGCCGTAACGCGAAGGTTCGGAAGGCCGAGGATTTTGCGAGTTTCATTAATCATTTTGACTTCTTCTTTTGTATAGCCGTTTTCGGTAAAGACATCAATATGCGGCAGACAATTCCCGGCAATGGGATGACAGAATTTTTTCGGGCTTTCGCCTTTGAGACCGTTCAAAAGGTCGTTGTATCCGCCCATTCCGGCACCGGAAACAGCCTGATACGTGGAATAAATAACCCTTTTCAGGATGTATCTGTCATGCAGCGGCTTTAAAGCAACAACAGCCTGTATCGTTGAGCAATTGGGATTTGCGATTATTCCCTTGTTCCATTTTATGTCTTCAGGGTTAACTTCGGGTACGACTAGAGGAACTTCGGGATCCATCCGCCATGCGCTGCTGTTGTCGATTACAACGCATCCCTTTTGGGCCGCTATCGGGGCATATTTTAAACTTGTGCTGGCGCCGGCTGAAAAAAGGGCAATATCAATGCCGCGGTCGAATGAATTTTCCGTCAGCTCTTCGACGACATATTCCTTTCCCAGAAAATCAATTTTTTTACCCGCAGATCTGCTTGAAGCAAAAAAGAATATTTCTTCAATAGGAAGATTTCGTTCTTCAAGAACTTTTAAAAACGTGCGGCCAACCATACCGGTCGCACCCACAACTGCAAATTTGTATTTTCTCATATAAAAACCTCCATGTGTTATTTATACTACAGATCCCGCTGTTTTACAACAACGGCGAAACCGTTTTATTAATATAAAAACTGCTGACAGAAACGTCAGCAGTTATAAATACCTTAAGAAAAATTTCCTACTACTGATAGCGCTCCATCAATATTATATATTGATGACAGTCAAGCAGTTATTCACTGAATGACCAGGAAAATCGCCTGTGGGAGGAATTTTCCTTCGGCATTTTTCCCTTTCGGGCCAAATCACCGGTACCCATATACCTCAATGGCCTTACTGATAAAAAATGCGCCTCTATCACCATCTTTATTCAGTTAATGCAAAACTTATTTAGTCATTGGAAGTAAATTATAATATGCATTTTTTCGAAAAAAGTTTACTTCCGTGTAATTTAAAAATAATGATAACACTAAATAATGCAGGTGTCAAACAATTTATTGAAGCGGAACGCCATTTTCAAAAAATGGCATCGGGTTTACGTAAACATTATTAACGGATATCGAAAGATGCAGGTGCGGGCCTGTTGAAAAACCTGTGGAGCCGACATATCCGATTATATCGCCTTTTTTAACCATGGCGTCTTTTTCAGTGTTCAGTTCCACCATATGATAATACCATGATTTAAGCCCATAGCCGTGCTCGATTATTACCGTATAACCGGTACCTATCAGGTACTCGGCAAGAAGAACCCGTCCATTATTGATCGCTTTAACAGGAGTTCCCTCGTCATGTCCTATGTCAAGGCCGTTGTGCCTGTATGATGTAGGAGCGTTGTTTACATACCGCCTTTTTCCGAAATCCTTAGGTGAGACCCTGCCGCCTTCGACGGGCTGTATGAACGTGCCTTCCCAGTATTTTTCAGGGTCACAGACCGGCCTTAACGGATCTACTTTTTCAACAACTTCCTGGGCGCTTTTGTCGTTCCGTGTTTCGGCGGAAACTTTCGGATCAATGGTTAAGTACTGAATGATAAATTCCTTATCCCTAAGCTCGACATCAAATGTTTTTGACGCGTTTCCGGCAGATACGTCGATTGTATATCTTTTTCCGGTCTTATGA
>DATCLI010000108.1:0-6363 GCA_036563955.1 Clostridia bacterium
GAGTTGAAATACAGTCGTATTTCGAATGGGAAATCGCGCCTTGAGGGCTCTGGAGATATAAAGGTAGTTGAAGATTACAGCAATTACAGCTACCGGCTTGACGGAAACAATGTTGACATCGAAAGGGAGATGGCGAAGCTCGCTGTTAATACACTGCGGTATAATACGCTGATACAAAAAATGAACGGCCAATTTAACAAAATCAGGACCGTTATCCGCGGGAGGTAGTTATTATGGGATTTTTCAGCGCATTGGATTCGAGTGCGTCGGCTTTGACAGCGCAGCGCCTTAGGATGGATATAATAGCCGAGAATATTGCCAATGTCAATACTACCCGTACCGAAAACGGCACACCGTACAGGAGAAAAACCGTTATATTCGAAGCGCAGGAGGGAAGTGTTCCTTTTTCAAGCTATCTTTCAAATGCAAGCCGCCGACTTCTGAAAAGCAAAGGGGTGCGGGTATCGCGGATCGTTGAAGATCAAACACCGTTTAAACTTGTATATGATCCGGGCCATCCTGATGCCGACGAAAACGGCATGGTACAGATGCCGAATGTAGATGTTGTTACTGAAATGGTAAACATGATATCAGCATCGAGGGCATACGAAGCAAACGTAACGGCTGTAAACGCAACAAAATCAATGGCTTCAAAAGCATTGGAAATAGGAAGATAGACATTCTTAGGGATTGATAGCACTATTTATGCGAGCTTGCCAAACAAATGAAAAAGGAGAGAAAATGAATGAATATTTCGGGGTTGTCGCTGCTGCGCCAAAATACAATGGTGCAGAGAACGCGTGAGACCGGTATACAGGCTGAAGAGCAGGCCAGTTTCAGGGATATTATGATGCAGGCGCTTAGAAATGTATCCGAACTTGAAAAACAGGCAGACAGTATTACCGAAGACTTTATTGCAGGCAGAACCGACAGCATTCACTCCGTGCTCATTGCGGCCGAAAAAGCTTCAATATCTCTGGAACTGATTGTTGAAGTCAGGGACAGGGTTTTGGATGCTTACAGCGAAATTATGAGGATGCAGATTTAGTAAAATATTATTTATGTTTACTGTGTCCGTTTCAATGAGAAAATTCAGTTTTTCTTACATTGAACCGGTTTATTGTAAATAACTTGAGTTTATATATTCTAAAGCACGAAAGATAAACCTGTCTGGGGGGAAGTACAATGCCGGAAGGGTTAGCAAAGATCTGGGATAAACTGAAGGAGTACTGGAAGGACCTCGACAAAGGTCAGAGAATACGATTATACATTACAGCGGGAGTTATTTTAGCAGCGATAGTGTTTATGCTCGTAATAAGCTTAAGGGTTACATATGTTCCGCTTCTTGAAAGCGGAAATGAATATGATATAAAAGCCATTATCGATTATCTTGATACGCATGGTATACGCTATAAAAAAGGAACCAATCAAATCTATGTCGACAGCCGGAAAAAAACAGATATTGAATTTGATCTGGCAAGCGAGGCTGGTCTAATCAGCCCTGATGTTATATTTGATCAGAGCTGGTCGAAGCTTTCTCTGACCGTAACTGAAGAGGATAAGGCAAAGCTGTGGAGACAGTTCGAACAAACAAATCTTGTATATAAGCTGAAGAAGTTTGAGAATGTGATTGATGCCTCAGTGCAGTACACAAAACCGGAAAAAACTTACTGGGCGTTGAACAACAATAAAAATGACCAGGGATCGGCATTCGTGTCTTTAAAAACAAAAGGGGATTTGACGCCGGAACAGATAGAAGCGGCGGCAAGAGTTGTGGCCGCTTCAATAGGGATCCCAAAAGAGAACATTACTCTTGTAGATGAATTTTTAAATCCTCTGAACCTGACACAAAGCAGTACTTCAGTCGGAGTGGCGAGCAGCCAGGAAGACATGAGACGCAACCGGGAACTTGAGATGGAACGGAAAATATATAGGCATTTCCGGGTAGGTATGGTGCAGAATGCGAATTTTGATACAATGAGCATTACGGTCAGCGCCAGCCTTGATTTTGATACGTTAAACAGCAGGGAAGTCCAGTTCACCGCGCCGGACAGCGAAGGGGAAGGATTTGTGAAAACCCTTGAAACGCTTGAAGAAAAACTTGAAAGCGGGGAGGGAGGCCAGCCGCCCGGTTTGGACAGTAATCCCGGGACCGCCACCTATCAGATCGGAACGTCGGGCGAATCCTCGTACCAGAAGGAGCAAAACCTTGAAGAACGGATTTTTAACGAAAAAGAAATAGAAACCCAGAAAGCGCTCGGCAAATTAATACCTGACGCAACAACGGCAACAATCACCCTATGGTACGGACAGCTCGTTGAAACCGCGGATGCCCTTACAAGTGAATACATAGAACAAATCAGGCAGGATGCGAGCAATGCAATAGGCATACCGAGAAACAATATTTCAGTCAGCATTCAAAAACTTGTTCCCGAAGCGGAGCCTGAGCTTAAGTTTGCGGATAACCTGAGCAGATTTCTTGAACAATATGGTTTATATATTCTTATGATTTTATTATTGATTATTATGGCCATAATGCTTGTTCCAAGGAAAAAGAAGGCGGAGGAACCGGAACCGGAGCCGGCATTCGAAGGCCCGCAGTTTGTTGTTCCTGAAAGGCAAAGGATGACTCTTCCGGATATTGAGCTTGGAGAAACGAATGAATTGAAGGAGCAGATAGAAAGGTTTGTTGCGGCGAAACCGGATGCGGTAGCGCAGTTGCTTAGGAACTGGCTGACTGAAGAATGGGACTAAATCTGAAGCAGTATTGCAGCGGCTGCAAACTAATGAAACGTATTTTAGTTTGACAGGTTAAAAACTGCTGACGGTGGGTACAAAATTATTATACAGATAATTATTTATGAAAAAAACCGCTTTTACAGTTGTTGGGGGTGAACAGGTTGGCGTATGGATTGCGCGGTGAAACGCGTGAATACTCAGGAAGAGAAAAAGCAGCGATGCTTTTGATAACACTGGGACCTGAACGCTCGGCACAAATTTTTAAGCATCTTAAAGAGGATGAAATCGAGCAGTTAACTCTTGAAATTGCAAATATACGAAGCGTATCTCCGCAGGATAAGAATAAGGTGCTTGAAGAATTTTATCAAATCTGTCTTGCCCAGGAATATATTGCCGAAGGCGGAATCGGATATGCTAAAGACATTCTTGAAAAAGCCCTCGGAACCGAAAAGACAATGGAAATTATCAATAAACTGACAGTTTCGCTGCAGGTAAGACCTTTTGATTTTGTGCGAAAGGCGGATCCTTCCCAGGTTTTGAACTTCATCCAGAGCGAACACCCTCAGACTATTGCTCTTATATTGGCATATCTAAAGCCGCAGCAGGCGGCTGTTATTCTTTCCTCGCTGGCGCAGGACAAACAGGCTGATGTTGCAAGACGAATTGCCGTCATGGACAGAACATCACCGGAGATTATTAAGGAAGTGGAAAGAGTGCTGGAAAAAAAGCTGTCATCCCTTGTCACGGAAGATTATACCGCTACCGGCGGCCTGCAGGCAATAGTGGATATATTGAATTCGGTTGACCGCGGAACTGAAAAATTCATAATGGAAACACTTGAAATTGAGGATGCGGATCTGGCTGAAGAAATCCGTAAACGAATGTTTGTATTTGAGGATATCCTCCAGCTTGACAACCGCTCCATACAGCGCTTTCTGCGTGAAGTTGACAACAGTCAGCTTGCAATTGCGCTCAAAGGCGCTACCGAAGAAGTTCAGAATGTCATATACAATAACATGTCGAAGCGCCTGGTGGAAATGATCAGGGAAGATATAGAATATATGGGACCCGTCAGGCTGAAAGACGTGGAAGAGGCACAGCAGAAGATAGTAAATGTAATACGGAAACTCGAAGATGCGGGAGAAATTATTATTTCCAGAGGCGGAGGAGACGAAATAGTTGTATAACTTGTATGGAAGCGGAGTTTACAAGAAATATCAGGTTAATATGGGAAAGCCGTATCAGATAAGGCCAAAAAAGATAGTGCCCGAACCGGTGAATAAGGATGAGCCTGATCTTAAAAAGCGAAACCCCGAGGAAGAAGCCGAAGCGATTATTAATGCTGCCCGGGCGGAAGCAGAGAAGATAATAAATGATGCCAGGATTAAGTCGAATGAAATGTTCGAAGAAGCCCGGGAAAAAATTGAGCAGCATATGCTCGACATTGAGCAAAAAGCAAAAGAAGAGGGCTACCGTAACGGAGAAAAGCTGGCCAGACAGCATTATCAAACTCTGCTTGATGAAGCGGAAGATATTAAAAATCAGGCGCAAAAGGCTTACAAGGATACCCTTGCCGGCCTGGAAAGCGATATTATTGATATCATTCTCGATGTTTCACGCAAGATAATCGGCTCGGAATTGGAGCATAGCAGGGATACCGTCGTGAGCCTTGTCGGAACGGCAATAACGGGGTGCTCTCCGTCAAATGGCATTGTCGTGAGGGTTTGTCCTGACGATTACGATTATTTGTGCGAAAACAGGAACGAATTGCTTCGATACAGCGAAGATATCCATGAGATTACGATTAAAGAGGACAATGCGCTTAATAAAGGAGACTGTCTTATTGAAACAGGTTTCGGTTCAATAGACGCAAGTGTTGAAACCCAGCTTACGGCTGTAGAACGGGCATTCAGGGAGCTTTTGGGCTATAAGCAGTCCGCCGCCGGTAAAGTACAGGCCGGAGAATAACCCGCTTTCTGTCTGCCGTATCTGCAATAGGGCCAGGTTATAAAAGAATTAAATCTTAGAAGTCAATTTGGTGTAATTATGGTAGTACAGGTAAATCTTGATAAATACAAAAAAATATTAAATGAGCGGCAGTTTGTATGTTTTAAGGGCCAGGTAACGAAGGTTGTCGGGCTTACTATCGAATCCAACGGGCCTGAAGCCAATGTCGGCGATTTATGCCGGATAATTAATACGAGGGCGGGAAAGGAAGTTTTAGCCGAAGTTGTCGGTTTCAGAGAAAGAAGTGTGCTTTTAATGCCGCTCGGGGAAATGGATGGAATCGGCCCGGGAAACCATGTTATTGCAGCAGGAACGCAATTCAGCGTTGGCGTTGGTGAAGGACTGCTGGGCAGGGTGCTCGACGGCCTTGGAAACCCAATTGACGGTAAGGGCAGGCTTGGGATTACGGGATATTATCCTGTTAACAACAATCCTCCGCATCCTTTGGAGCGGCCAAGGATAAATCAGGTTCTGTCTCTTGGCGTAAAATGTATAGACGGGCTTCTCACGCTGGGCAAAGGGCAGAGAATGGGGATTTTCGCCGGAAGCGGCGTCGGAAAAAGCACATTAATTGGTATGATAGCCAGAAACACGAAAGCGGATGTTAATGTGATAGCCCTTATAGGTGAGCGTGGAAGGGAAGTAAGAGATTTTTTGGAGCGCGATCTGCAGAAGGAAGGCCTGAAACGCTCGGTTGTAGTCGTCGCTACTTCGGATCAGCCTGCGCTGATAAGAAAAAAAGGCGCGTTTGTTGCGGTAGCGATAGCTGAATATTTCAGGGACAAAGGCAAAGACGTGCTGTTGTTAATGGATTCTCTTACACGGTTTTCAATGGCGCAGAGAGAAATCGGACTTGCGATAGGCGAGCCGCCCGTATCCCGGGGATACACCCCGTCTGTTTTTTCTTTAATGCCGAAATTGCTTGAACGCTCCGGCACATCCGGCAGCGGTTCAATTACAGGTCTTTATACCGTGCTTGTCGATGGAGACGATATGACCGAACCTGTTACCGATACCGCAAGAAGCATACTTGACGGTCATATTGTTTTATCGAGGCAGCTCGCGCATCGCAATCATTATCCGGCTGTAGACGTTCTTGAAAGCATAAGCAGGGTTATGAGCGATATAGTCGGAGAAGACCATAAAAAAATTGCAGGCGAAATCAGGAAGAATCTTTCCGTATACCGGGATGCCGAAGATCTTATAAATGTCGGGGCGTACGTAAATGGAAGCAATCCCGATATCGACAGGGCGATTTCGGTTATAAACGGAATAAACGATTTTTTAATGCAGGAAACAGAAGAAAAATTTGATTTTCAGCAAACGCTTAAAATAATGGAAAAGGCAGTGGCTGCAAAATAATTTAAACCGCTGTTTCTTCATTTGTCTTTAATGCGGAGGTTTTTATGGCGAAATTTGACTTCAGGCTGCAGGTGCTTCTTAATGTAAAGCGGCAGCTTGAGAAGAGCGTTAAGAATGAACTCGGCGCGGCAATTCGTGAACTTGAAAATCAAAAAGCCATTCTTCGCGAAATACAGCTTGAAATTGCTTCCCAGGAAAATGAATACCGCAGGGACGGTGTTAAGAAAATAAGGCTTTCCAAGCTTAAGCAAAGGC
>DATCLI010000109.1:0-1928 GCA_036563955.1 Clostridia bacterium
GTTACATAACACCGCTTATGTATAATCAGTTTCTGCGCGTGCTGTCGTCAACCGGAAATGAGTATGATGCCTTAATGGAACACAGGCATTTAAGCATTGATCCTGTTTATACAGATCCGGTTGATAAGATGTCATTTCAACATGACTTCAATACAAATGAAAAGATTTATTATACGGAACAAATACTTGATTGTTTATTTCCTCCTGCTTCGGTTCCGCCTGAAGACAGGTATTACTACATGTCAAAAGGCGACTATTTTTCCGTATATGTATACAACAAAAACAAAACCGCTGCCGCGAAGATACAACAAATGCTCATTATGACAGAACTGCCGGTGAAACGAATTATCGTTAATTACGGAGGAATGGTACGCGATGAAGCTTACTGACCTCTCAATACTATTTGTTATAATTGTCCTGCCGTTTATTCTGATTCTTCGGATCAAATCCGAAAACCTTCAGAATGCTGCTTATAAAAGCGAGGTTATAAACAGGTATCTCGATGCTGCGGTCGAAGATGCGTCCGAAGCGATGATTATACGCGGTGTTGACAAAGAGATTGAGATATCCTGTGAAAACGCGGTTAACACGTTTTTTAATACATTATTTATAAATTTCAATGTGGGTGGGGATGAAAGGGCAAAAAGTCTACTTTCAGCGTATATCCCGGTAATTGTTCTAATTGATTATGACGGGTATTTCGTTATGTCTATGGAAGAATATACGAACAGTAAAGGTGAAGCAGAGCAGAAAATGATATGGAAACCAAAGAAGCCATATGTATACGAAAGTGGCGGCTTTATATATCTTTTCACTCTCGAGCAAAAAGTTACTGTTTATTCTTCATCCTCTAAAAGGTTTTATGAGGGATTGCCGGAGGATATAAAGGTAAATCTACCCGCTGCAGATGTTTTGGAAAATGGTTTATTTGATGATGTAAGAAAAAGAACAATAGTTGAATCTATAAAAAACGATGTAAACGCAGCTATAAATAAACACAATAAGTATGCCGTAAGATTCGGGATCACATACAACTTCAGCCCGCCGTCTATATCTGACGGAGACTGGCAGAGAAATATTGAAGATGTCGGGTTTCTTGCTTTCTTCCAGGGACTCCCGATCGGCCTTAACGGGCAGAGATATAACAGTTTTGCCCTCGGTGCGGCAAGAATAGTGAGAAAAAGCATCTATTATATAGAGAAAGGCGCGAATGATCTTTTTTATTATCACCGGGATAAATGCCAGGTGCTTACGGAAAGGAACAAGCCATATGACAGCCGCGAGGAGTGCGCGCTTGATGGCGCGTTCCCATGCCCCGTATGCAGCCCTTGAAAATGCAGAGAAACATTTATCTGCTTCCTCACCGGCAAATACCTGGCAGGCATCAAAACTGGCATACCAAAAAAGACAGCAGCTTTAGGGAAAGTTGCTGCTTATGCTCCATAAACACAGCAGTTTGCCCAACGAAATTCCCGATTAAATCAGCATAGAATGCTAATAATGGGGTCAAAACAATCAGAATAGAATAAAGTGACAGTGAGGTTAAGTGTTATGAAAAAAATTAAAAAACATACGTCGGGGATAATTGTGTTAACAATTTTAATTGCAATGTTAATTCCTGTTCAAGGTTTGGGGTCCTCCAATCCGGATGCAAATCCGGTTAATCTTCCTGTTTCACCAGGTTTAGCATATGCGGATAAGTTATCGAACGCACTGCCTTTTTCAGATGTAAAAGCCGATGACTGGTTTATTGATGATCTTAAGTACATATTAAACTACGGAAAAGGAATTTTTTCCGGTTATCCCGACGGTACGTTCAGACCTGCGGACACGCTAACAATGGATATGTATATAAAGCTCATAGTAACCGCAATGGGCCATAATATTCAGAACGGAAAGGAATACTGGGCGTCAACGTATATCAAAAA
>DATCLI010000110.1:0-5025 GCA_036563955.1 Clostridia bacterium
TTGAATGTTATAAAAGTGTTATAAAATTGGATCCGGAAAATTTTTGGGCATATAACAACCTGGGATCAATTTACGAAGAACTTAATATGAATACCGAGGCGCTGGAATATTTCAGAAAGGCGCTTGAAATTATTCCCGGCCATCATAAAGCGCTGTTTAATATGGGCGTAGTGTATTCAAAAATGGGCTACGAAAAGAAGGCTCAGGAATATTATTGGGAATCCATCCGCGGCTGTAATAAATATCCGTACAGCTTTTTAAACCTGTCGCTTTCATACAAGAAAGAAGATAAACTGGATAGAGCTATTGTTGTAATAAGTGAAGGGATCAGATGCAATCCGCATGCTTCGTTTCTTTATTACAACAGGGCTTGTTTACTGGCTATTTCCGGATATGTCGAAGAAGCATTTCTGGATGTTGCAAGAGCGGCAAAGCTTAACCCCTCTTACTACGGTTATGCCGAGAAAGATGATGAACTGGCCGATGTCAGACTGCATCCCGGGTTTAAGACGCTGAAAAAAGCAATATCAGGCGAGAGTAATGATGATGAATGATTTTTATTACAGTGAGAATCCCTCTTCCGAAATAAAGGAGAAAGAATTTACCGAAACATGCGCCGGCAAATCGCTCAGGCTCATATCGGTAAGCGGGGTTTTTTCGTTTGGGGACCGCATCGATAAAGCTTCTCGTTTATTAATTGAAAACTTCAAGCCCACAGGAAGCACAGTCCTTGATGTTGGCTGCGGTTATGGGGCAATAGGCCTTTTTATCAAATCCATTTATCCGGAAGTTTCAGTTGCGATGGTCGATATAAACGAAAGAGCGGTAAAGTATTCCAAGCTGAACGCAAGGCGTAACTCTCTTAATGTTGAAGTAATTAAAAGCGATCTGTATTCGGGTATCGAATCGAGAAAATTCCAGGATATTGTAACCAACCCGCCGATAGCCGCCGGCAAAAAAGTTATAGAGCGTTTGATTCATGAATCAAAACAGCATTTAAACCCGGGGGGATCGCTCTGGCTTGTTGCGTTTCACAATAAGGGCGGCTCGTCGTACAAAAAAATAATGCAGGAAGCTTTCAATAACGTCGAGGATGTCGTTAAAAAGGGTGGCATAAGATTATACCGGTCCATCTTGATATGACATTGCATACGGCAGATTCGCGCTGCCGGTTCCTTCTTCTTTCATCGCCGAAGCATATGGAACCGGCGTCTTTCAAATACATTTAAAAACCCTGCCCGCTTTACGGGAACAGGTCATCTTTTGTTTTATAATAAAAAACAGCCAGCTGGGTTCTGTCCCGCAGGTTTAATTTTTCAAGTATAATACTTATGTAATTTCTCACCGTTCCTTCGCTTAAGAACAGTGTGTTTGAAATTTCTTTATTGGACAGCCCGTTTGCTACCTGTTTAACTATTTCAATTTCCCTGCTGCTCAGATTATAATCGTTTATTGTTTTTTTGTTTTTTTCACCCGCGATCACCGGCAATTTGGAAATTATTTCATCGCCGAAGACCCTCTGTCCCATAAAGACAGCTTTTACCGACGGGATTATGCTCTCAAAGTCCTGCTTCAGAATATACCCTTTTGCGCCGATTTGAAATGCTTTAACTATATATTCATCATCGGAAAATGTGGTAAGAAAAAGGATTTTAGCATTCCTGTCCCTTTCAAGTATTGTTTCGGCAGCATCAATTCCCGTCATTCCATCCATCCTTATATCTAAAAGAAGAACATCCGGTTTCAGCTTAAAATAAAGTTCCACGGCATCCCGGCCATTATTGCATGTCTCCGCGACATCAATATCCGCGTTGCTTTCAAGAATTGTTTTCAGGGACCCTGTGACAAGTTTATCATCATCAACGATTAATATTCTCATACCGTACCTCCTGCGAAAGGTCTTTCAGGTCTTATTTCATTATACTTAATTAGCAGAGCCGCATGTGCATTCTTTTGTATTTCCTGAGGTACCCGCTCTGCTGAATTATTCGTTTCTTTCGGGCTTTGGAACAGAGATGAAAATTTCAAACCCGTTTTTTCTTATTATGTTAATAATTCCGTTAAGAGAATTCACTCGTTCCTCCATGTTTTTTAAACCGAGGCCTTCTTCCAACCTGTCTTTTTTAACTGTGCCGTTGTCCCTTATTATCAACTGGTAAAGCCCGGGGTGTTCGTTTAATGTGATTGAAGCCTGCGTAGCGTCCGAATGCTTCATAATATTTGACAGGGCTTCTTTTACTATCGATATTATCGCATACTTTATTTTTTTACCGGGATTTCCGGTTATATTGTAATTATAGTTTATCTTGCAGAAGGTGAATTTTTTTATTATATTCCACATCTGGTTGTTAAGATCGACAGAATCATCATACAGCATATGAACGCTGCTGTGTATGCTGTTCATTGCCTCGTTCAATGTATTATTAAGCGATTTAAGACTTTCCCTGTTTTTTTCGTCTTCCGTAACAGTAAGAAGCGCACCCGACTGCAGAATCGCGCTTGATAATAAGTGCCCTACATTGTCGTGAATTTCCCGGGCTATACGATTCCGTTCATTGACGGTCGCAAGGTTCAGTTCGTAATCCTGCTTTTCCATTATATCCTGATTTTGTTTTTTCAACTGAAGCGACATTTCCCTTGCCGAATCGATTAACTCATTATGCTTCGTGATAAGCTTATGCTGTTCTTCCGTCCAGTATTTCAACATTATTGATAAAATCATCGTTATGACTATAACTGCAAATATATGTGCCGGGTAATATTTAAAAGAATTTAAAAGCGGTATTGCTGCGATTAGGTTTATGTATTGGTATTTGTTAAAAAACATATCGTATGCAATTAAGGGAAGAAAGATAACCAGTTCCGGAATGAAAAAGGATAAGATGGAAAAACCCGCCGTTAAAGCAATTCTTATTTCCCCGCTGTCAAAGTAGCTTAAAAACCCGCTGAAAATTAAGCTGATCAACACTACTGTCACACTGCTGCTTATGCTTTTTTCAAGAATACAGACAATGAAACAGCATATAAAAATTATGCTTTTATTTACAAGGTTTGCAGTGTAGAACATCGCTTACCCATCCAAAAAAGTTTTTCCTAAGCCAAATATTATCATTTTTTTCCTGCAAGCACAATGAATTATTCACAACCTAATTAGAGGAACTATTGTACAATAACGTCAACAAGGAGCTTCATTTGCAAGAGCTATACAGTTCAGCTCGGGCAAGTCGAAACTCACAAAAATGCTTTGAATAATTTTTGTATGAAGCATTTTTGCTCAGACAGTCGACTTGCTTATCCTCGCTCTGACTGTATATCTCTATGCTGCATTCCGCTATAGTTTCCGTTATTGTACAATAGTTCTTTACAACTAGTGAGCGTCGGCAGCCGGGAATTCATGTTGAAAAACAGCGGGCGATTCGGGTGTTTTCGGTGACGATGGGCGACATGCTCCAGCGCCTTGCTACCATCAGGTAAATGTGGAGCGGCTAAATGAGCGGCCTGGGATATGGAGACCTCTCAGCAAAAATAAAAAGAACCTAAAGCGTGTTATCATTATGTGCTTTGCCGCCCAAGGAAACGAAACACCCGAAGCAGGACCCGCGGGAATAATGTCCGAAATTGCCCGTGAACTATTGTACAAAAGTTCGAGTGCAATAATTCATATAACAGAGTGACATTTGTCACATAAACATGTGATTTGCGGCACTTACAAGCGCAAAAAAACCGGAGTATGATAAGCATATCAAATAACGGAGGCGAATTAATTATGGTTGTGAAGGTAAAAAATCTTGTAAAGCGCTACGGCGATCTGGTTGCGCTCGATCACCTTTCACTTTCGGTTAATGAAGGTGAAATATTCGGTTTGCTAGGTCCAAACGGTTCGGGCAAAACAACGGCGATTAACTGCATTTTATCGCTGCTCAAATACGATAAGGGCGAAATTGAAATCTTCGGCAAGCCAATGAAACCGGATGCGTATGATATAAAACGCGACATCGGGATAGTTATGCAGAATGTCGCTGTTTATGATGAACTGACCGTATATGGTAACATTGACTATTTCTGCGGGCTGTATGTTAAGGATAAAAACGAAAGGAAAAAGCTTGTGGAAGAAGCTATTGATTTTGTCGGACTGCGTGAATTCACTAAATTTTATCCCAAAAAGCTGAGCGGTGGTTTGCTTAGAAGGCTGAATATCGCGTGCGGCATAGCACACAAACCTAAACTTATTATCCTTGACGAGCCGACGGTAGCGGTAGATCCCCAAAGCAGAAACAAAATTCTTGAGGGCATATTAGAGCTTAACAGGCAGGGCGCCACTGTAATATATACCTCCCATTACATGGAGGAAGTAGAGCGGATATGCACAAGGATTATGATACTTGATAAAGGAAGGGCTATTGCTACGGGTACGAAGGATGAGCTTAAAGCCATGATTACAATGAATGAGAGGATTACGGTCGAATCCTTTGGCATAACAGATGAGCATATATCCGAGATTCAAAGGCTGCCAAACATTATTTCGGTTGAGTATAAAGACAACCTTCTTGTTATAAAATCCGGAAAAGGAAAAAACATTTTTGAATCTGTTTTGGATTATATAAGGAAAAATGAAATTCCGTTCGGCAAGATCTATTCCGAGCTGCCTACGCTGAATGATGTTTTTCTTGAAATAACAGGCAAGGAATTAAGGGATTAAGGGGGGATGGAAATGTTTGTTCATATATTTGCCTACAGGCTTAAATGTCTGCTTCGCGACTGGGAAATGAATTTATGGACAATATTATTCCCGCTCGTTCTGGCTACATTTTTTTACATGGCATTTTCCAACCTGTACACCAATGAGAAATTTAATCCGGTAAACATTGCCGTGATAGAAGGTGAGCAATACGTAAAGAATGAAAGCTTCAGATTAGCTCTCGAAGAGGTATCCACAGGTGACGGGAGGCTTTTTAACCTTTCGAAAACGACAGTTGACGAGGCGAACGAGCTATTGGACAAAAACCTTATTGACGGGTATATCGT
>DATCLI010000111.1:0-12827 GCA_036563955.1 Clostridia bacterium
GATTATATCCATACTGATATTTCTGGGTATAATAGCTTTAATATGGGCTTTGACGTCACAGTCAAAAACAGAGATTCCGAAAAAAGGTGTCTTTGTCAGTGCGGATATAAAAACCGGCGGATCTTTGCAGTGAGTATAGAATAATCCGAAAATGGATGAGGAAAGCTGCATGAAAGCTTACAACGCTTACGGAGGATTACACTGAATGGAACAGAAAAGAACAAAAAAGGAATATATGGAATGGACACAAAAAACTGCGCCAAAAACACATAAATTAAGAAATATGATATCAGCGTTTATAGTAGGCGGTATAATCTGCACAATAGGGCAGGTGATTCTAAGTCTTTTGCTAAGTACCGGGATGTTGAAAGAAGATGCCGCTTCCCTGACAACTCTGCTCATGATTTTTCTGGGCGCCTTCTTAACCGGTATAAATGTATATGACAATATCGGAAGAATTGGAGGAGCCGGCGCTGCAATACCTGTAACGGGGTTTGCCAATTCGATAGTTTCACCTGCTATGGAATATAAAAAGGAAGGTTATGTAATGGGAGTGGGGGCAAGAATGTTTTTTATTGCAGGTCCGGTATTGGTTTATGGAATTGTGGCATCTATTATTGCGGGAATCCTGTATTACATTTTTACGATGAATGTTTGATTATTTTCGGCAAGCTGTCTTTTTGACTTTTTAATATGAGAAATAATTCGGTCAATTTTATGGTTACGCATTATACTTAAGCATTTGTCCTCGGGAGGAAATTATGGGAACAAGATTGGGAAAGCAAACGCTGAGGCTTGACAGTCATCCGGTGATTCAGGCCTGGGCGTCAATTGCCGGCGCAAAAGAAGGGAATGGCCCGTTGGGCAGGTATTTCGACGAGGTTGTACAAGACGAATATTTTGGTGAAAAAAGCTTCGAAAAAGCGGAAAGCAAGCTTATCCGGGAGACACTCGCAAAAATCTTAATGAAGGGTAATGTATCCGCCGGTGATATTCAGTATATATTTGCGGGAGATTTGCTCAATCAATGCATTGCCGCAAGCTATGGAATCCGTGAAACGGAGATTCCGTTCTTTGGTTTATACGGTGCATGTTCAACTATGGCTGAATCGTTAATTCTGGGAAGCTTAATGGTGGAAGGCGGATTTGCCGAAAGAACGGTATGTATTACGTCGAGTCATTTTTGCTCGGCTGAAAAACAATTCCGTTTCCCGTTGGAATTTGGAAACCAGCGGCCGCCTACGGCACAATGGACGGTTACCGGATCAGGAGGCGTTCTGGTTGGAAATACAGGAAACGGTCCGAAAATAGTACATGTGACAACAGGGAAAATAGTCGATATGGGAATTACCGATGCCAATGACATGGGTTCGGCAATGGCGCCTGCCGCATGTGATACGATAACGGCGCATTTCAACGAGACAGGTTTGACACACAATTATTATGACATGGTTATAACAGGTGATTTGGGGAAACACGGTAAAAACATATGCAAACAGCTGTTGGAGGAAAATGGAATACTAATACAGGACATTCTGGACGACTGCGGTACGATGATATATGATACCGCAACGCAGAAAACCGACTGCGGAGGGAGCGGCTGCGCCTGCTCCGCTGTAGTTCTTGCGGGCTATCTTCTTGAAAAACTATCGAAAAAGGAATTAAATAAGGTATTGCTTGTTTGTACAGGTGCTTTGCACAGCCCGTCAGCCATTCAGCAGGGAGAAAGCATACCGGCCATAGCGCATGCGGTTGGGATTGAAATGATATAGAAACAGCCGGTGAGAAAATGTATTAATGGCATACTAAAACAAGAGGTGATATTTTGGAATTCATAAGAGCTTTTATTGTCGGCGGTTTAATTTGCGTAATCGGGCAGATACTTATTGATCTCACGAAACTGACACCTGCAAGAATAATGGTTATATTTGTTGTAGCCGGCGTAGTGCTCGGTATCCTGGGAATATATCCGGCATTGGTTGAATGGGGGGGAGCCGGAGCTACCGTACCGATTATCGGGTTTGGGAATGTCCTTGCAAAAGGAGTTATCGAAGATGTTGATAAAATGGGATTGTTAGGGGCTTTCAGCGGAGGTGTGAGAGCCGGTTCGGTTGGAATAGCCGCCGCCGTTTTTTTTGGATATATAATGGCTTTATTGTCAAAGCCCAAAGCAAAAAATAAAAATTAACACTCGAATCACACGTTTTGTGTAGATTTGTTCTGAAGAACTATTGTACAATATAAGGAAACTATAGCGGAGTGCAGCATAGAGATGTACAGTCAGAGCGAGGATAAGCAAGTCGACTGTCTGAGCAAAAATGCTTCATATAAAGAATAATTCAAAGCATTTTTGCGAGTTTCGACTTGCCCAGGTGCTTTTGCTTCGCAAAATGCACAACATTAATGTTGCGTATTTTTAACGCGAAGCGTTAAAAACGCTTGCTGAACTGTACAGCTTTTGCAAATGAAGCTCTTGTTTCCGTTATTGTACAATAGTTTAGAATAGAGCATTATTTCCGCGGATCCTGCTTCGTGGGTCGAGTCATTGCTGACATAGGAAAAATTCAAATCTCTATTGCATAAGGGGGTTGTTTTCTTTATAATCATTATATGGCTGTTTTACGGAAAGCCGTGAGGCTTTCCTATTTTATTAAATAGGCATTATCTGTCTGTCTATAGAGGCAGGGTCATCTTCTGCCTCTTTATTAAGAGGTGTTGTCAGGGTTATGCGGGGAGAACGAAGGATAAACATTTTCGCCGGGCTTTTCATAATGATATTTGCGATTGCGGGTATAGTATTTTTATTATTTCAATTATTTGATGATACTTCCGCGGACAGCGGCAGTAAGATAACTTTTAATTCTCCAACTCCGACACAGGCTGCTGAGGAATCTTCCCGAGAGAGTACGCCGACAAATCCGCCGACGCCTACTGCCGAACCAACGCCGACCCCCGTACCGGAACCAAAGGAATATGCCCCTGTAAAGGGCCTGTATCTGACCACCAGTAGTGTAGGCTCTCCAGCGAGGCTTCAGCATTATGTTGATTTGGCAAATAAAACCGAAATTAACGCATATGTAATCGATATAAAGGATGATAACGGAATAATATGTTATGAAACTAACGTTCCGCTTGCTGTCAAACATGGCGCGTGGGAAAAGAAATATGACGTAAAGGAAGTTTTGCGCCAGCTGCATGACAACGGGATTAGGGCTATCGGCAGGATAGTATGCTTCAGTGATCCCGTAATGCCCCTTAAAGAGCCGGATTTATCCTTAAAAAATCCGAACGGGACAGTATTTAAAGTTCCATTAAACAAATCACATCTTGCGTGGCTTGATCCGTCAAACAAAGAAGCGTGGCAGTACCTGATCGATATTGCAAAAGAGGCTTCCGAACTTGGATTTGATGAAATACAGTATGATTATGTCCGTTTTCCGGAAACAACTAATTTTAAATATGATATGGGTTACCTCGAACGGGAAAAAAGCGAATATATCAACGACTTTATGCAAGAGTCCGTAAATCAGCTTCCCAATGCAATTTTTTCGGCGGATATTTTCGGCAGTATATGCCTCCAGAGCAAAGACGCCGGCGGAATAGGCCAGACTCTTGAAACAATAAGCGAGATATTCCATTACATATCGCCGATGATATATCCGTCACATTTTGCCAACGACAGTACCACTCATTATTCAGGCAACGGAGTGGGAACAAATATAAACGGAGTTTTATACCCAAAACCCGATTTCGAGCCGTATAAGGTAGTTTACAACAGCCTTTTGATAACCAGGAACAGGCTTGAGAAAGCAGGTTTGGATATAAAAGTAAGGCCGTATTTACAAGGTTTCACGGCAAATACGTATCTTGAAGAAGGATATTATATGGAATATGGGGTAGAGCAATACAGAGATCAGATTAAAGCTGTTTATGATGTCGGATACTCCGAATGGCTTTTCTGGAATTCAAGAAATACTTATGTGGAAGATGCTTTTTTACCGGAATAAACATTTACTGAAGTGCTATTACTTGATTTTACTGGAGGTTTACAGTTGATGGAAAATGATAAAAACAGGAATACAGAAGAAGTAAAAAATACTGATGCACAGGATACTCAGGCGGGTGGGATCGGTCAGGAAAGAGGGAATAAAAAAACTGCTTTAACGATTATTTTGACGATTGCGGTTGTATTATCATTGTCACTGCTGGGCTATTTTGCATGGAAAACGGGGCAGAATCCGTCAAACCCGGGTAATGAGCCGCAGGATTACGCATCATTAACTCCGACATCTGTTCCGACGAATGCCCCAACGGAAGCACCGATTTTATCGCCGACTGCGGTTCCGACTCAGGAACCATCGCCGACGCCGGAACCTACGGTTGCGCTGAAGCCCACGCCTATTCCAAAACTTGAGTTCGCACCGGTAAAGGCATTGTATTTACCTCCGGGTTCGGTTCAAAACAGTGATAAAATAGATCATTATATAGAACTGGCGAACCGTACCGAAATTAACGCTTATGTCATTGATATCAAAGGTGACGACGGTTTGGTTATGTATAAATCGGAAATAGATATTGTAAAAGATGCCGGCATATACATGAAGTATTTGGATTTGGCCAAGTTAATAAAAAAGTTCCATGATAACAATATCCGAGTAATCGGCCGTTTAGTTACGTTTAAGGATACAAAGATGGCCGCATACAAGCCTGAATGGGCGATACACCATAAAGGGGAAATATTCAGGCAGCCCGAATCAAGTGGATATTCCCATTGGCTTGATGCTACAAACCGGGATACATGGGAATATGTTGCCGATATTGTCGAAGAAGTCATAAGTTTCGGTATTGACGAAGTACAATTTGATTATGTGAGGTTTCCCGAAACTTCGCTCTATGAATATGATTTGGCCAATCTTGAGCAAGGCAGGGAACGGCATGAATATATTGAAGATTTTTTAGCATATGTACGCAGCCGTGTTCCCGAAGGAACAATACTGTCGGCGGATATATTCGGCATGCCTTTGATTTCATCGAGAGATTACGGAGAAATAGGGCAGACGCTTGAGACAATCGGAAAAGATCTTGATTATATTTCGCCGATGATTTACCCGTCCCACTATGCAAACGATGCGCCGCGCGGTGTAATGTCCAACAAGGTTGGGCAGGTAATTAACGGGGTTAAGTTCACGCATCCCGATCTTAAGCCTTACGATGTGGTGTACAATACGCTGATAATGGGCAAAAAAAGGATTGAAGCCGTCGAAGGGTATAACCTTAAATGCCGCCCATATATTCAGGGGTTTACGGCTTCCTATCTGCCTGAAGGTTACTGGATGGAATACGGCGTTGAACAGTATAGGGCCCAAATACAAGCGGTATATGACGCCGGGTATGAAGAATGGATATTCTGGAATGCAAGAAGTGAATATGTCGAAAAAGCGTTTTTGCCGGAAGGTGATGAATAAGCGGGGGTATATCTTTTGCCCTGCCGTATTTGAAGAGGTGATTTTATGAGTATTATTGAAGCAATTATACTGGGAATAGTGCAGGGCTTTACCGAATTTCTCCCGGTAAGCAGTTCAGGTCATCTCGTTCTTCTGCAAAAGATATTCAATGTTGAAGAAGGCGCGCTGAGCTTCAGCATAGCGCTTCATTTTGCAACGCTCATTGCAGTAATCGTTGTATACTGGAAAAAAATACTATCAATGATTCGAAATCCATTCTCAAAGCTTCCGGTATATGTTGTCATCGGAACCATTCCCATAGCGATAATCGGGCTGTTGTTCCATGATCTGGTAGAATCGTTTTTCGAAACGGGCGCTACACTCGGAGTCGGTTTCATTTTTACCGGGCTTGTCTTAATGTATGCGGAAAGCGCAGGCAAAAAAGACCGGAGCATCGAAGATATGAAGATAAAAGATCCGTTAATTATCGGAACGGCGCAGGCAGTAGCGATGCTGCCGGCAGTATCCCGTTCGGGAATGACAATATCCGGTGCGCTGATGATGGGTATCGAACGGAAAACAGCCGCAGATTTTGCTTTCCTGTTGTCGATACCGGCTATACTTGCGGCAGTGGCTAAAGATTTATACGACGTAATCAAAACAGGGGAAAGCGCGCTGGCTGCTGTCGGTTTCCTGCCTGTGGCGCTTGGAATGCTTTTTGCGGCGGTATCAGGTTTTATAGCGGTTAAAGCGATGATAAATCTTGTACAAAAAGGCAAGCTTCGCTATTTTTCATACTACCTTTGGGTGCTTGGTGCTTTAGTCCTATTGGATCAGCTTGTTTTTCACATTTTCTTCTAATGATCGCCTGCTCGCCCATGTCCGTAGACATAATGTTTTAACTGCGCTGTTCCCGCGCATTAATCTTTGCGTAAACTGCTAAAAGCTTATTTGTTTGCTTTAACGAATTTTATTTCAATAGGTATTTAGTCCTATAAATACAGACCATGGTCCTATGGGATATTATGTGAGATTTTGGTAATATATAAAAGAACATTAGCATTTCTCCTGTTTTTATTTTAGAGCTTTATGCTCTCTTTTTTTTTATCTAAGGCTTTTGCGATGTAACCTTAACAAAAATCAGCTGTACAATATATAATGACAAGCTTTATATTGTACAGCTGAACACAAAGTATATAACGCCGCAAATGCCATTGTTTGTTGTCACCTTGCGCAAATGCTCGTTTTAAAGTACAATCGTCTTTGGAATATACGTTTTCGGAGGGAACATTGAAAGAAATAATTTTGCTTGGAATCGAATCAAGCTGCGATGAGACATCTGCGGCTGTTGTAGTTAATGGACGGAAAGTATTGTCCAATATAATTGCTACGCAGGTTAAGCTTCATGCGGAATATGGCGGAGTTGTACCGGAAATAGCATCAAGAAGGCATGTGGAAGCAATAATCCCTGTAATAGACAAAGCGATAAAAGATGCCGGAATAACGCTTAATGATGTTGATGCCATTTCGGTTACTTACGGCCCGGGGCTGGTCGGCGCGCTTCTTGTGGGAATATCGGCTGCAAAAGCCATAGCATTTTCGCTGGAAAAGCCTCTTATTGGGGTTAATCATATTGAAGGCCATATTGCCGCGAATTATATATCAAATCCTGAATTGGAACCTCCTTTTATATGTCTTGTGGCCTCGGGAGGGCACAGCCATATTGTTCATGTTAAAGGATACCGTGATTTTGCTGTTCTTGGGAGAACCCGCGATGATGCCGCCGGTGAGGCGTTTGATAAAATTGCCAGGGTTTTGGGGCTTGGTTACCCCGGCGGGCCGGCAATTGATAAGGAAGCAGTTTCGGGAAACCCGGAAGCGTTCAGGTTTCCGCGGGTGAAATTCGATGATGATCCGTATGATTTTAGTTTCAGCGGTTTGAAAACTGCGGTTATCAATACTGTTCATCAATTTGAACAAAAAGGAATGCCTGTTCCGATTGCAGATATATGCGCATCATTTCAGAATGCGGTGGTTGATGTCCTTGTCGGCAATACAATATCTGCCGCATTGGATTGCAATTCCGCAGTGATTTGTATTGCAGGCGGAGTTGCGGCTAATTCCGGTCTTCGCAGGAGAATGGAAAAAGAATGCCTTAAGAACGGAATAAGCCTGTATTATCCTCCCGTATCGTTATGTACGGACAATGCCGCAATGATAGCGAGCACCGCGTATTTTTATTATGTTGATGGGAAATGGTCCGCGAATGATCTTAATGCTCTGCCTGGATTGAAGCTGGAAGAAAACGATGGGCATAAAGGACGATTCTAGAAAAAATGCATAATTACCTTCATTAATCTTGTTCCACATGCTGCAAAAAAATCATTGTGAATACTGTGGAAAAGGCATATTTTTTCGGAAATATTACCTTATTCGGGTGTGGATAAATTTGTGGATTATGTGGATTGAAATAAAAGCAGTAATGAAAAAAATGACGGAATAAGTGCGTGAAATTGCATTTGTTTTGTTACTTAATGACAAAGAAAATCATATTTTGCAATTACAACTCGTATTTTAGAATAATTATTTATGCCAATCTGTGGATAACTCTTATCTCGCACAACATTATTTCAATGAAGCGGGAGATTTTTGGGCACTGTTGTAAAGCTGATAATAACGCAATACATTTTTAACAAAGTTTTGGGTTTGCTGCACGGGAGGAATGCCATTATACCTGCGGACTTTGTTAGGGCCGGCGTTATACGCTGCCAAAGCCAGTTCCATGTCGCCGAATGCATCCAGCTGTTCTTTGAAATAATGAGTTCCTCCCATAATATTCTGTTCGATACTATATGGATCATTAACAGAAAGCCATTTGGCGGTATCCGGCATGAGCTGCATTAGTCCCATTGCTCCCGAGGTTGACAGCGCAAAAGGCTGGAATGATGATTCCTGCTTTATTATCGCCCGAATCATATTTTCATCTACACCATATTTTTTTGATGCATTTGCTATTGCTTCGTCTATGCGAGGCATCAATGCCGAAATTTCATCGGCGGAGAGCCGGGGATATTCGGCTTCGTAACTGCCTGAAACCAACGGATATTTTTTTATTGAAGTATCCAAATCGAGAATCCTGTTTGTGGTTTTCTCAATTGCCTGATTAAGGATATTGGAAAATGATACGGAAGGAAGGCTTACCTTCACAGGCATAGGCACTCTGCTTTGTATATCTGATATTTTCTGTGAGAGTATGTCATCTACTCTTATGTTAAGTTTCATTTTCGCACCTTATAAATAATATTTCAAAAAATATATCGGAAACTATTAATATCAACTAAAGCACATATGCGTTTGAAATTTTTTTCATGATGTTTTTACTGCCGGCAGAATATAAAGCGTTAGAAAAGATATAAAAATATGTATGTAATTATTAAATGTTGTTCATAATTAAAATAACAGAAGAATTGATTAGAAATTTCAATACGGTATTTATTATATATTGGAAAGGGTGGTTTTATGAAAACAGAATCGGTATTGGGATATTTGTCAATTAATAATAAAATAAACAAAATTATTGCGGCTTTTATTTATTCTGCTGTTCTTATTATGCTTATATTCAACCTTTATTCCGAGAAAGTAAATAGAAATTTATCCGAAAATATGATTCGTCTGCATATTGTGGCAAACAGCAACTCAAAAACGGATCAGGACATAAAATACCTCATTAGGGACGAGATTGTAAAACACATGGCAGAAAAAGCAGATGAGTTAAAAAACAAGGAAGACGCAAGAGTATATATTCAGAGTCATACTGAAGAACTGCAAACTATTGCTGACAGTGTAATTGCAAATTCGGGCCTAACGTATACGGCGGATGTATCATACGGAAAGTATCCGTTTCCGTCAAAAAGGTATAGCAATCTCATTCTTCCGGCCGGGTACTATGATTCGGTAAAGATAAACATAGGCAGTGCAGAAGGAGAGAATTGGTGGTGCGTAATGTTTCCCCCGTTATGTTTCATTGATGAAACAAAAGGAGAAATGAATGAAGAATACTTCGATATGCTGAAAAATGAATTGTCGGAAGATGAAATGAGCATTATCCTGGCTGCTTCGGATTCTGAGGAAATACCTGTCGAAATAAGGTTTAAAATTGTCGAATTGTTTCAGCAGTCAAAAATTAAGCTGGCAAACCTTTTCCGCGGGATTATACGCTTAAATTAACCGGCTTCTGATCATAAATGCAATAGCTGAGAAGAACTATCGTAATCACCCGTTGTTATTTGGTTTTATTTATTCAGGTCACTGTACAGTACGATGACTTATAAAGAACTATTGTACAATAGTTCTTTATAAGTCAAATTTTATATTACTATTGACTGCAATAGCAAAGAAAGATATCATAGAGAATATGATGTAATTTTATGGAATTAAATCTTGGAGTTTTTTGGAACAATGACGAAATTTAAGGTATTGTATGAGGACAACCATTTGCTGGCGGTGGAAAAGCCCGTTAACATGCCGGTACAGAAGGATATCAGCGATGATGACGATTTATTGTCTTTGCTGAAGCAATATATAAAAGACAAATACAATAAACCAGGCAATGTTTTTTTAGGCCTGGTACACCGTCTTGACAGGCCGGTAGGGGGAGCCATGGTTTTTGCCCGCACGTCGAAAGCAGCCTCCCGTCTTTCGGAACAAATAAGGAAAAGAGAGATAAAAAAAATATATCTTGCCGTGGTTAATGGCAATTTAGACAAAAAGAGCGGTATACTGGTCGATTATTTGCTGAAAGATAAAGAGAATAATATTGTGAAGGTAGTATCGGACGTTGTGCCAAAAAGCAGGAAAGCAGTACTGCGGTACTCCCTAATCGAAGACTCGGACAAGCTTTCACTGGTTATGGTTTATCTGGAAACGGGAAGGTCCCATCAGATAAGAGTACAATTATCGAACCTTGGATATCCGATTTTGGGTGATAAAAAGTACGGCAGCGATAAGAATTCCGGTTATTCGGACGTTCTCGGCCTATGGTCGCATATTCTGGAATTTAAGCATCCCGTTAAAGATGAGATTGTCAGAATAACGAGCAATCCTCCTCGTTGCTATCCGTGGAATCTGTTTTCATATTCATTCAACAAAAATATATACGAATCACTCTTTATCGAAAAACAAGAAAAATAAAACCATCCGGGAGTTATAAAGTCATGGAAAAACAAGTGCATGAAGGGCATAGGGAAAAATTGAAACAACGGTTTTTAAAGGAAGGACTGAATGCGTTTGAAGAACATCAGGTATTGGAACTGCTTTTGTTTTACACAATTCCTCGCAGGGATACGAATGAAATGGCTCACCGGCTTTTGAATAAATATGGCACATTGGAAAGCCTGTTGGACGCATCTCCCGAAGACTTGATGAAAAACGGCGGTGTAACACTGAATACTGCTGTATTTCTTTCTATGGTACCGCAGCTTGCAAGGAAATATATGCTGATAAAACAGGGGAAAAAACCGATTCTTGATAGTTCTGTAAAAGCCGGAAATTATGTTGTTTCGCTGTTTATTGGGAAAAATTATGAAGCGTTTTATGTTATTTGCCTGAATTCTCAAAATAAAGTAAATTATACGGCGCTTGTCCATGAAGGCACAATAAATGAGGCTCCGGTATATCCAAGGATAATTGTTGAAACAGCTTTAAGGTATAAAGCCAGCAGCGTAATTCTTGCGCATAACCATCCCGGCGGAAGTTTAAAGCCTTCAAATGCGGACATTGAGGTGACAAGAAAAATTTGCGACGCCCTCAAAACAATTTCAATAAATGTAATTGATCATATGATTTGCGCGGGAAACGCATATTTCAGTTTTGCCGAACAGGGGCTTTTGTAGATAATGCCGATATGCAGGGATATTATAAAGGAGTTATATAAAATTATGGATATTGAAACATACGTTGAACGCGTAAAGAAGGATTTGTTTGAGAATATTTTGCCTTTTTGGATAACACATATGACAGATACGGAAAACGGCGGATATTATGGGCGTATAAGCAATGAACTCGAAATAGATGCATATTCTCCAAAAGGTTCAATACAGCACAGCAGGATTCTATGGACGTATTCAAGCGCATACAGACTTTACGGAAATCCCGAATACTTAAGTGCCGCAAAGCATGCATTTGAGTTTTTGACAAAGCATATGACAGACAGAGAATACGGCGGCGTGTATATGCTGACGGATTACAGGGGCAATCCATATGATGACAAAAAATTTTGCTATGCGCATGCATTTGCTGTTTACGGACTGTCGGAATACTACAAAGCCGTAAAGAATGAAGAAGCATTAAAAGCAGCCGTAGAGATATATAATGTTATGCAGACCTTTTTTCATGACAGGGAAAATAAAGGGTTTATTGAAGCAGCCAAGCGGAATTGGCTTCCTACCGACAATTTCATTCTCGGCGCTGATCATCAGAATGAAAAGAAATCAATGAATAATCATCTGCATGTGATGGAGGCGTACACAAATCTTTTCAGAGTATGGAAAAACGAAGAATTGAAAGCAAATCTGAGCGAACTTATTGATATTACATGTAATTACATATTGGATAATGAAACATATCACTTCAACCATTTTTTTGATGAAGACTGGAACATTAAATCAGACAGCTATACTTTTGGTCACGATATTGAAGGAAGCTGGCTTTTGTTGGAGGCGGCGGAAGTCCTCGGTGATGAAAGAATTATTGACAAGGCCCGGAATATTGCTGTTAAAATGGCTGAAGCCGTTTATACTGAGGGTATTGATTCTGACGGAAGCATATTTTATGAGGGAAGCAAAAAGGGAATAATAAATGGTGATAAGCATTGGTGGCCTCAGGCAGAAGCTGTTGTAGGGTTTCTAAATGCTTACCAGATCTCCGGCGATGAGAAATTCATGGCCGCCTCTCTTAACTGTTGGGATTATATAGAAAATCATATTATCGACAAGAAAAACGGCGAATGGTTCTCGGGAATTGGAATTAACAACTCAAAGCTTGATATGGAGAAGGGCGGGCCATGGAAAGCACCGTATCATAACGGCAGGGCTTGTATGGAATTCCTTGAAAGATGCAAAAAGCTAAAATAAATTAAGTTATCACTTTGAAAATTACTTAATATATATGATATAATAACCTCACCCGTTACCTAAATCATAGATTTCGAACGGGTACCCGAGAACATTGTATCATGAATTTATACAGCCGATACCTGGCTGCCCTTGGCTTCGCCAAGTTAAAATCTTACGACTTTATTAAAATTCATGATATAATAACCTCACCCGTTACCTAAATCATAGATTTCGAACGGGTACCCGAGAACATTGTATCATGAATTTATGC
>DATCLI010000112.1:0-2948 GCA_036563955.1 Clostridia bacterium
TCTCAATACTGTCCTTATACCTGAGAAGAATTAAGAAATCCCTGTATTCCGGCGTTTCCGAAAGCCCGTCTTCCCTTTCTTTTGGAGTTCTGGTAAGCTTTATTTCTTTGTCGCCGGCAGCGTTTCTTATAATCTTAGCTATATTTTCGGCATCCTGCTCCACTATTTCGTGTTTTTTTGCAAAATCCGCCGATATGCTTAAAACTTTCACCCCGGAATCGGTTCCTTCCGTATCGTCTTTTAACGTATTTACAGGACTGAACGCAGCCTGGTAAGAGTCTGCCTCATGCGGAAGCAGATTTTCAAATGCTTTATTGAACCATTTCCCAAGGCTGTTCATTGAACGGAAGTTTGCCGTCAATTCGAGGACCTTTCCGCCGGTTTGCAAAAACAATTGTTTTACACGGTTATATATATCAATATCAGCTCTTCGGAATCTATAGATCGACTGTTTCGGATCCCCGACAACAAAAAGCGAACCCGGAGAAGGCACAAGCTTATGCCACTGTTTTTCATGTATATCCTGCCCGGTTAAGAGGAACATAAGCTCCGCCTGGATCGGATCGGTATCCTGGAACTCATCGATTAACAGGCAGCGGTACTTGTTTTGGAAATATGAGCGAACCTCCGGGTAGTTTTTCAGCATCCGGACCGCCTTCAGCAACAGATCCTGAAAGTTCAAACCTGACTGCTTCATTTTTACCGCTTCATAATATTCCGCCGCTGGTTTTAAAAAGTTTACCGCGATATAGTGACAGTATTCTTTCCACTGCTTTAACACAGGCTGTATTTCGGTCTGCGACAAATAGTTTATTTCCTGGTTTATTTCTTTTGTTATTTCCTTATCACAAAGCCACCTGTTTAAAGTAACCTTCTGATCGTTTTCAAACATCTCGAGCAAATTCAGCCTGTTTATTTCATTGCCCATATCATAATAACGAAGCATGCGGAGCCCCGTCATAATTTTATTCTGAAGGCTGTCATATCCCTTTTCGGGCTCGGTTTTCGGGATATAATCCCTGACCCTTTTAAGAAATTGCTTGAGTTCTTCATATGCACGGGTGAGATCGGGTTTTTGAACTTCGTTAAAAACAATTTCAACGTCAGGGTACTGTGTAATCCGGCCGAATATATTTTCCAGATCGGACGGTTTCAACCCGCAGCCATTCAGCCTGGCCAATTTATCGGGGAAATTCAGCCTGATATCCAAAAGGTACTGCTGCCATGCCTGTTTATGCAAAAGCATGTCGGTTATATCATCCAGTTCGGTAAAACCGGGATCGACGGATGCCTCTACCGGTCTTTCGCGCAGCAGAGACGCGCAAAAGGAGTGTATTGTGCCGATAAAACATCTCTCCATATTTTTCAGTGCTTCTCTCAGGATGTTTTTTTGCTCAGCGTTTTCCCCTTCGCAAAAACACTGCTCCAGGCTGTTCTGGAATCGCTCCTTCAACTCCTGGGCCGCTTTTCGCGTAAATGTTATTGCCGCTATATTCTCAATACTGCATTTACCTGAAGCAATAAGGCTTACCATACGGCTTACCATGCTTGTCGTTTTGCCCGAGCCTGCCCCCGCTTCAACAAGTATATTCACATCAAGGTTATTTTTTATTTCCTCACGGACATCGATGTCCGGTATCGCATTTTCACTCATAGTCGGCAAGCCTCCTCAGCGCAGACAAAGCTTTAATATCCGGATCGCTCCGTTTTCCGGCAATAACCCTTTGCAGCCTTTGGATACGGCAAACAACCTGATAGTCACACCATCTGCAGTCATCCGGATCTTCCGTTGCGGCAAAAGCGCCTTCTTCCATAAGCGTGAAAAGATCATCGAGCAGTTCAAAAAACTTTGATATATTGTCCTGAACACGGACAAAACGCCTGCCCTCTCCTTTTTTTGTAGGAAACAGGTATACTCCTTCCTTTACCTCCGCATTTTGCAGGTTATTATTCTTCCTGATCAGCACTTCACACGCATATGCGTACAATGCGTGCTGAATCTGCCTTCCCTGTTTAAAATAATCCCTGTCGCTGTAGCCGTAGGCGCCGCCCGATTTGTAATCTATTATTCTGTAGATGTTTTCATCCACCTTGTCAATACGGTCTATTATCCCCGCCAAAAGAAATTTTCTCCTGGAAGGAAGTATTATCTCTACCGGCGGATAGCCTTTATCATGTATTCCAAAACCAAGCTCAAATTCAACCGGTGTTCCGATACCGGCGTTTTCTTCCTCTCCCGCAAGAAAAATAAGGCAGGATTCTATGATCTCCCTTTTTTCAATATCGAATACTATCTCGTTTGGAGGCGGAATTCTTGTTTTACATTCGTTTATCGTCGATTCTGCAATACTAAGAATAAGCTCACTATGCTTTTCCCTGCTTGGCTTTTCTTTCTTTTCCGATATGGTTTTATAAAACCTTTCGAAAACAGTGTGGTATAACGTTCCTTTTTCGAGCGGATCAAGCCAGGTTTCGGGATCATAAACAAGTTCGTCCGGGGGAGATACTTTCAAGACATAGCGCAGGTAATACTGGTAAGCGCATTTTGCCAGGAGTTCCAGTTTGCTTGCCGAGAATACCTCTCCATAAGTTTCTAATCCGATTTTTCCTATATATCCGTCGTAATGCGTGAATTTTTCGCTGCCCTGGCTGTCCCACGCTTCTATTCCCTGCTTAAGGTGAGGATAACATTCAAAAACCGATCCCTTTATGTCTGCTGCCCCCGCCGCATTAAAGTGCTTATAAAGCCAGAACCCGCTCTCGTCAATGGCATTTTGGGTTATATAACCTTCGGTTTTCTTAAAATGGTTCTTAAGGTCGGTATATCCGGCGGATAATTCATTGTTTACCATCCTGTATACCTGCAGGATAAAAGAAGACGGTGTTCTGTTTCTGTTTTCGGCAGTGTCAAACGACGAATAAATCAGCGTTATATATCCTTCCAGGCC
>DATCLI010000113.1:0-3714 GCA_036563955.1 Clostridia bacterium
GGATATTGATGTGCTTGGCATGAGAGGGGAACAGCAGATGTTCCGGTATGCCGGTACCGGATCTTTGGCTGATCTTGCCGGAATGATTACAAAAAACGGCTTTGACGTAACATTCTTTGGCCCTGCGTTTCCAAGGTTAGAGTACAATGGGAAGCATTATGGGCTGCCGTACAGAAATTCCTGCTGGTTTCTTATTTATAATAAGGACATCTTCGACAGGCAGGGTGTTGAATATCCGGGGCAGATGACATGGGACGATTATTCCGAACTGGCAAAAAAACTTACCCATGGGGAAGGGCAGAATAAGGTATACGGAGGGTATATGGTTCCGTGGACCAAAAATTTTATCGCGATACAAAAGGGGTACACTCTGCTTGACGACGATACGACAGCGCTGTGGGAATCCATAGAATTCATTGAAAAACTGTATAACAGGGATGGTTCGCATATGAGCCTTGCGGAGCAGCATGCAGTTAATGCCAACTGGATCGAGGAATTTGAATCCGGAAGGGTTGCCATGATGCCGAACGGAGACTGGTTTATCGGTATGATAATGGTGGATGAGGAACAGGGCAAATCGGATGTAAGATGGGATTTAGCCCCTCTTCCTGTGCCTGAAGGGGTTGAGCCAGGTACAAGTTTCGGCCATTATACGCTGTTAGGGATAACGGAGTCATGCAGGAAAAAAGAGGCCGCATTTGCATTCGCTTCTTTTCTCTGCGGTGAGGAAGGAAGCATGATCCTGGCGCGGAACGGAATTTTTCCGGCCTATAATACTACCGCTATTAAAGAAATATACATTGAAAATGCCGGAAAGGAATCCGCCAGATTTTTGTTTGAAGCAAGAATCATACAGGAACAGCCTATCCATCCCCTTGCGGCGGAAGCAGCTTCGGCATTCGATGAAGAGGCTGAATTATATATACTTGGAAAGAAAGCACTCGAGGAAGCAAAGAACGATTTTGAAAAAAGAAGAGCCGATATTTTCCTCCCTAACCCTTAATACCGGAGAAAGCCACTCCTTCAACGAAGTATTTCTGGGCAAAAGCATAGATAGCTATGACAGGTATTAAAGATACAACGGTACCGGCCATGATTGCGCCGTAATTCGTGTCATATTCGCGTTTGAAGGTCGCAAGCCCGAGTTGTATTGTTTTGTTCACGTTGCTGTCAATATAGATCATTGGCCCCATATAATCATTCCATACATTGTTGAATGTTAATACCGTCAATGTTGCGAGGCCGATTTTGGATAACGGCAGAATAATTCTTATATAAACACCGAAATAGCTGCACCCGTCAATGATGGCTGCTTCATTCAGACTGTCGGGAATGCTCAGCATATTTTGTCTTAGTACAAACACGGCAAAAGCATTGAAAGTCCCGGTTAGTATTAATGATAAATGATTGTCATAAAGACCGAGCTTTTGGATGATAATAAACTGCGGAATCATGATGGCATGCCACGGCACCATCATTGTGGCAAGATAAGCGAGAAACAATTTATCTCTGCCGGGATATTTCAGTTTTGAAAAAGAATAGGCTGCCAGTGAACCTGTGAATAACTGCAGAACGGTAACCAAAATAGTTATTTTAGCGGTATTTAATAAATATGTGCCGAAAGTAAGTTCTTCAAATATTGTTTCATAATTAACGGTTCTGAAAACCCTTGGAATCCATTGAATCGGTCTTGTAAAAATTTCAGTCTTTGCCTTGAAGGAAGCACTTAACATCCACACGAAAGGAACTACCATAATAAATGCCACCAGCACACATAAAATAAACCTAACCGTTGTTGAAATTTTTTCTTTCAGGTAAACGTTATTCATTTAAGTCTTTCCTCCATCCATAATAATTCTGTTTTCAATCCGATGTTTGATAATTAATCGTCAAAAACCCACCTTTTCTGCCCCTGCCATTGAATCAGCGTGATAATAAAGACAAGAACAAACAGGAAGTATCCGATTGCGGAACCGTATCCCATACGTCCGTACCGAAATGCTTCAAGGTAGATACGCATTACGAGGACGCTCGTTGCTCTTCCCGGGCCTCCGTCCTGCGTTGTGACGCTGATTATGTCAAACACCTGAAAAGAAGAAATAAATGTGAGAATTATTACCATGAAAGTTGTCGGAGTAAGCATAGGCCACGTAATATACCGGAAAGACTGCCATGGACCGGCCCCGTCAATTTTTGCCGATTCGTACAGATGGGAGGGGATATTTTTGAGCGAACCCGAAAACATGACCATATAGTAACCAATCTGCTTCCAGACAACAACAATTACTACCGTCAATAAGGCAGTTGACGAACTCCAGAACCATTTAGGGGGATTTGTGACTCCCAATGAAGTTAAAAACTGATTGACAGGACCGTTTTTTGTTTCAAAAAGCTGCAGCCATACACAGCCTACGGCTACCATTGAAGTTAAATTCGGAAAGAAATAAATGGTTTTAAAAAATTTCGCTCCGTAAACCTTTTTATTCAGCATTAATGCAAGAAGCAGCGAACCAAACACGGTCATGGGAACGCTTGTAAACGAGTAAACCATATTGTTTCTAAATGCAATCGTAAAATCACTGTCGGAGAATAATTTCATATAATTTTTAAAACCGATAAAATCCAATTTGCCGAATCCCGTGTAGTTGGTAAGGCTTACACAGAACCCCATTATAACCGGTATGCCTGAAAATACCAAAAAGCCTATGAAGTTTGGCAATATGAACAAATACCCAGAAAGCCATTGGTTTTTATTAAGCGTGTGCTGTTTTCTTAATCCATATTTCGGATATGATCCGCCTGCCATTCGACTGTCTCCTTTCCGGTTATACAGAAATGGAAATTCCAGTGCTTCGGCTATTCCAAAGCACTGGCTTGAGTACTGAACGATAGTACTGTCTAATTTTATTTTGCAAGAATTTCAGCCCTTCTTGTTTTATATTTCTCAAAGGCTTCTTCAATTGTACATCCGCCAACCAGCGCATCCTTCAACTCGGTTTTAAATGCGTCATTCAATTCCTCATATACATCTTCAAGGCCTTGTTCAAGACCGACTTTTGACGAGAATACGAAGTCAACTCCGGGAACATCGACGGATTTCCTGTAAACCTCAAGCGCTTTTTCGGAAGGATATACAGCCACTTGTGAATTCGCGGCATAAATGCATGCGCCTTCATCGCTGTAGCAGTAGAATTTAATAAAATCAAAGGCCGCTTCCGGTTTTTTGCTCCGAACTGCTATACTGTTGCATGATGCCGCGCCGACGGTGGATTCGGGTTCGATATCATCAAATACGGGCAGGGGAGCCGCACACCATGTAAATTCCGGGTTGGCGCTTGGAAACAGCAGAAATGTCCAGTCGCCGTTTATCATCATATACGAGTTTTGTCCAGCAAAGAATGCATTGATATCAAAAGAGCTGGCCATGTATTCAATGCCCGGATGGCTCTTGTCCGTTACATACCACCTTTCAAGATATTTTGCATACTCCATCGTCCTGGTAAGGTTTTCATCTGTCAGGTATTCACCGGCGGAGGTTGCTCCGAGGTTCATTGTCCAGTCCGGACATACGGAGCCCCAAACATCTTCTGTCGTGAGAGAAGCCGCCAGAGCCGAATACTCCTCCCACGTCAGATTAATCGGATAATCCAGACCTTTTGCGTCAAACATTTCCTTGTTATACCATAACATCCAGCAGGACTTGGATGTCAAAAG
>DATCLI010000114.1:0-2270 GCA_036563955.1 Clostridia bacterium
ATCGAAAAAATCGTAAAAGGCGTATCCGACGGATGCCAAATGGCAGGGTGTGCGCTGCTTGGCGGTGAAACCGCGGAAATGCCCGGCTTTTATCCCGAGGATGAATATGATCTTGCCGGTTTTGCCGTTGGGATAGTGGACCGGGACAAAATTATCGACGGCAGTTCGATAAAAGAGGGGGACAAAATCATAGGTCTTGCTTCAAGCGGTGTTCACAGCAACGGTTTTTCACTTGTAAGAAGAATAATCAGTATGAACAATCTGGCGCTGGACTCGTATAACGATGAATTGGGCGCCGTTCCTGGAGAAACGCTGCTCGAACCGACAAGGATCTATGTAAAATCGATACAAAGCGCGTTGAAAAAATATGAGATTAAGGGGATAGCAAATATTACGGGCGGCGGATTCATTGAAAATATTCCGAGAATAATCCCGGAAGGGTTAAGAGCGGTAATCAATAAGGGTACATGGCCCGTTCTTCCTGTTTTTGATTTTATTAAGAAATTTGGCAACGTATCCGAAGCCGAGATGTTCAATACGTTCAATATGGGCATTGGAATGGTTATTATTGCCGACAGCGAAGTCAGCGGCGAATTGACGGCATATTTGAACGAAATCGGCGAAAAAGCCTATTTGATAGGTGAAATTGAAAAGGGCGAGGGACAAATACATATATGCTGAATATAGGTGTGATGGTATCCGGAGGGGGTACAAACCTTCAGGCAATATTGGACAGGATAGAAGACGGAACCTTAAGCGATTGTCGGGTTGTTACCGTTGTTTCAAGCAGGGAAGGCGCTTATGCGCTTGAGCGGGCGAAAAAATACGGAATTGATTCAGCCGTCATTTCCAGAAAAAATTTTAACAGCGTTGAGGAATATGATCAGGCGCTGATACGGCACATGCGAAGCCGTAATGTCCAACTGGTTGTTCTGGCGGGTTTTCTAAGCCTTCTTGGCGAAAGGTTTGTTGAGGAGTATAAAAATTCGATTATAAACATACATCCGTCACTTATCCCGTCATTTTGCGGACAAGGCTATTATGGAATAATACCGCATCAAAAGGCATTGGAATACGGGGTGAAAGTTACCGGAGCCACCGTGCATTTTGTCGAACCGGAATATGATTCAGGTCCTATCATATTCCAGAAGGCAATTGAGGTTTTGCCGGATGACACGCCCGAAACCCTGCAGAAGAGAGTCATGGAGCAGTGCGAGTGGAAGATTCTTCTCGAAGCGATACGTTTATACTCGCAGGGGAGACTTTCGGTTGAAGGGCGGAAAGTAATTATCAAATAGTTTACTGCCTGGCATTATTAAATTATGAGTGATATATTTGATATAGAAACTTTTATTTTTGATTGGAGTGGTTTTTGTGTTGAAAAGGGCATTGATAAGTGTTTCCGACAAAACGGGCATTGTAGAATTCGTAAAGGAACTGCAGAGCCTCGGAATAGAAATTATCTCCACAGGGGGTACCGCTTCCCTGCTTGAAAAAAACGGCGTCAAGGTAAAAGGGATCTCGGAAATTACAGGTTTTCCCGAGTGCCTTGACGGAAGGGTAAAGACTCTTCATCCGAAGGTTCATGGGGGGTTGCTGGCCATACGAAACAATCCCGATCATATGAAACAGATTGAGGAACTCGGAATTGAACCGATAGACATGGTAGTCGTGAACCTGTACCCCTTTAAACAGACAATACTGAAAGGCAATGTAGCTCTTGAAGACGCTATTGAAAATATAGATATCGGAGGCCCGACAATGCTCCGTTCGGCCGCAAAAAATTACCAGGATGTTGTAGTTCTCGTCGATCCTGCCGATTACGAGCCTGTGCTTAACGAGCTCAAGCAGACGCAGGAGGTGTCGCTTAAAACAAAATTTCGCTTAAGCTATAAGGTTTTTGAACACACAAGCCATTACGATACGCTTATCCAGCAGTATCTTCGTTCAAAACTTGATGAGGAGTTTTTCCCGGCAACGCTTACGCTCACGTTTGAAAAAGCGCAGGAGATGCGTTATGGTGAGAACCCGCACCAGAAAGCGGTATTCTATAAAGAAATCGGAACCTGTGTGGGCTGCCTTACCGAAGCTGAACAGCTTCACGGAAAAGAACTGTCATATAATAACATAAACGATGCGAACGGCGCATTGGAATTATTGAAAGAGTTTGACGAGCCGACGGTTGTAGCCGTTAAACATGCAAATCCGTGCGGCGTTGGCAGCGCCGGTACGATATATGAAGCGTATATGAAAGCGTATGAAGCCGATCC
>DATCLI010000115.1:0-3066 GCA_036563955.1 Clostridia bacterium
ACAGTGTATTCGCGTTGCGGTTATACTGATATGGACACAGCTAAGGAGGCAGATTTAAACCCGGAAAGCCGCCGGTTTAGCCTTATATTCCGGTGAAAGGCACTTGGGTGATTTTGAAATGGAAGAAAACAGGGTGCATACATTTAAGATTGAGGATGACGGCGGGGAGAGGCTTGATGTGTTTTTGGCAGGCAGGATCCCGGAAGTGTCAAGAAGTTATGCCCAAAAGCTCATTAAGGAAAACCGTGTGCTTGTTGACGGCAAGGCTGCGAAAAGCAAAACCAAAACGTGCCGCAATATGACAATAACGGTCGATGTGCCTGCCCCTGAGCCGCTTGGTGTGTTACCCCGGGAAATACCTTTAGACATTATTTACGAAGATAACGATATTATTGTTATTAACAAATCAAGAGACATGGTAACTCATCCCGCGCCGGGCAACAGGAATGACACGCTTGTAAATGCGCTGCTTTACCACTGCGGAGATTCACTGTCCGATATCAATGGGATTATACGTCCCGGTATTGTCCACCGCCTTGATAAGGATACGACAGGCCTTTTGGTTGTCGCAAAAAACAACGAAGCCCACAGGGCGCTCTCAAAGCAGATCAGCAGCCACAGCATGCGGCGGATTTATGAGGCGATTGTACATGGAGTTATCGGCGAAGATAAAGGAATTATAGATGCTCCGATAGGGCGGCACCCCGTTAACCGAAAAAAGATGGCGGTGGTCCCGGGGAAAGGGAAAAAAGCAATCACTCATTTTGAAGTGCTTTCAAGAATGAAATCGGCGACCCATGTAAGGTGCAGGCTTGAAACGGGAAGAACGCATCAGATAAGGGTCCATATGGCTTATATACGTCATCCGGTGTACGGCGATCCTTTATACGGGAAAAAATCGGCTGATGAAAATGTAAATGTCCAGATGCTTCATTCAAGATTTTTAATATTGAAGCATCCTTCAAGCGGCGAACAAATGGAATTTGAGGCGCCGCTGCCGGATGATTTCACGCAGCTTCTGGCAAGGCTGAAAGGTTACGGATAAATATATCTGTACTTTTCACATGGGAATTGCAATGCGCTTTAATCTCAGTGTATTATAAGGCTTTTGTGATGTAACCTTAATAAAAATCCGATGTAAAATATATAGTGACAAGCCTTAATGCGTACCAGCAATATATTGTACAGCGGAACTCAAAGTATATAACATGGCAAAATACCAGTATTATTTTTATAGCAACCACTTAAACAGACAGGATGTGTTAACAATGAACGATAATATCATTAATGAAATAAAAAAATTGAAAAAAGAAAGAAAGGCAATAATAGTGGCGCATAATTACCAGATTGGTGAGGTGCAGGATCTTGCGGATATCGTGGGCGATTCATTCGCATTAAGCCGGTACTGTACTTCGGTCAATTCGGAGGTTATCGTGTTCTGCGGCGTTCATTTTATGGCTGAAAGCGCTAAAATCCTATCGCCGGAAAAAACGGTGCTGCTGCCCGAAATCGATGCGGGATGTCCGATGGCGGATATGGTAACGGCTGAAGAATTAATAGAGGAAAAGAAAAAGCGGCCCGGCGCCGCTGTGGTTTGCTATATAAATTCTTCCGCTGAGGTTAAAGCAGAAAGCGACATCTGCTGCACCTCTTCGAATGCGGTGAAAGTTATCAAATCCGTTCCGCAGAAAGAGATAATTTTTGTTCCGGATCAGAATCTGGCAAGCTTTATTGCCCGGCAGGTCCCGGAAAAAACAATACATTTGTGGAAGGGCTTTTGCGTGACGCACCACAGGGTAAGGAAAGCCGACGCTGAAAAAGCTTTGGAACTTCATCCTGACGCCGTATTGCTCGTCCATCCGGAATGCAGGCCTGAAGTTGTTGAAATGGCGCATTTTATCGGAAGCACATCGCAGATAATTGAATATGTGCGTAAAAGCCCTGAGAAAAAATTCATTATAGGAACGGAAATGGGAATACTGCACCAGCTTAAAAAGGATAATCCTGATAAACAGTTCTTTTTACTGTCACAGGGAATGGTCTGCCCGAACATGAAAAAAACAACTGTTGAAAGCGTGTATAATGCTTTGAAGCAAATGAGATACCGGATTGAACTTAAGCCCGATATTATTCAAAGAGCTCGGGGAGCATTGGAAGCGATGCTTAAGCTATAGGACAATCTGTTTCATATTTCCGGCCTCATTGATTTTTCAATACCGGAATGCTAATATAAACACAAAGTCCACGAATAGAAAACGGGTGATATGTTTTGAAGAACCTGCTGCGAATGCTCTTGTTAACGGTCGTTCCGATTATTTTGATCATAATTTTGTTTCGGTGGAATGTATGGTTCGGCGTATTGGGTATTATTCTCTACCTGCTGCTTATTATTATAATAAACCGCAGCAGTATCTATTTTATTCTCGGTAAAATTCAATACGGCAAGGGAAACCTGAATGAAGCCATAAAGCTGTTCAAAAAAGCTGTCCAAAACGGCAAGGCTCCTGTTGAAGTTGTGGTAAGCTATGGTTTTGTATTGTTCAAATCCGGACATCTTCAGGAAGCGGAAGAGATGTTTGTTAAAGCGATTGGCAGAAGCAGCACGGCCGATCAGAAAAACCTTGCAAAATCAAACCTTGCTCTTGTCCTGTGGAAGAAAGGCAATCTTGATGAAGCTGTCGCGATGCTTAAAGAAGTGATTTCCGAATATAAAACGACGGCCGTTTATGGAAGCCTCGGATATATGACGATTGAAAAGGGCGATCTTGACGACGCGATGAAAATAAATCTTGAAGCATATGAATATAATTCCGATGATCCGATAATAATCGATAACCTTGCGCATTTATATCACTTAAAGGGCGATATGGAAAAATCCTCCGAACTGTTTGAAAAGCTTATGGAAAAGAAGCCGCATTTCCCCGAAGCATATTATGATTACGGCCGGTATCTTGAAGACGCCGGGAGATATGAAGAAGCCGCCGAAATGTATAATAAGGCATTATCGTGCACGTTTAATTTTAACAGCACGATCACTAAGGATCAGGTCAGTGAACGGTGCAGCAA
>DATCLI010000116.1:0-3267 GCA_036563955.1 Clostridia bacterium
TCAGTGTAAACACACCAAAATTTTATGAGTACAGCCAACGGGAGAAGACAGAGAAATTCAAACAAGAGTACAAAAAAAGAGCATGTCACGAATGTAAAAATGGGGAGATGAAGATACCTGATATCCTCTTTTCTAAACAAATATGGGTTATTATGGTAATCAATGAGTGTTATTTAGAAAAATTATGGGTTTTTAAGGAAAAAGCAGCCTAAAAAACAGACCAAGAAGGTGATAGTTATTATCTAAGAGCCTTTATGGACTTAAGGTAAAATTTAAGAGGTCGGATTGAAATTAATGGTTTACGATATGGAATTTTTTCTACGGAAATTGGAAGTAATTAATAGGTTAATGTAATACTCCCTAAAAAATAAAAACGAAATATTTCTTAAGGAACATATTATTTACGCGATTTATACCTATTGGCTTTTAGGTTGCGGATATGCTACTTAACATAAATATGCTGATTCTTTAAATCAAACAAATAAGAAATCTTTCGGTGGGAAGGGATTTACTACGGGAGCAAATTTTTTATAGGCTTTATTATAAACCTGTTAAATGTGTTATCGTAGAAGTTATAGTCCAATGGAGATGATGGATATAGGCAGTAATTTAGTACCTGAAGAAGCAACTCGAGCATTTGAGATTGCATTGGAATTATTTAAAAGTAAGATAGTCGGAGTATATCTTTACGGGTCTGCTGTAATAGGCGGCTTGCGTGTAAATAGTGATGTAGATGTATTAGTCACTCTCGCAAGGATGTGGATGACAGCAGTTACCGGTGAAATTTCTCCAAAATATGTGGCTGCAGAATGGGCGATACCTCGTTTGCCGAAAGAAAAAGCCAAATTACTTGACTTAGCCGGAAAAGCCTATCGCGGAGAGTGTATTGATAATTGGGAAGGATTGGGGCCTGAGGCAGCAGCTCTCGTTTATTATATGAAAAGGATTGTAGAGTCTTGTCTTAGTTGGAACTCAACGGTCAATACATATTCAATATAACATTTGCTGAAAAATAAAACAAAACCGAATGCCCGCAGTCATGACAATGAATTATTAAAACTTACTAATTGACTTCATTTATTTTTGTGCTATATTATATGATATGTATCCTTAAATAAATTCAAGGAAATGGTTGGGATGTAAAAAATTTAACGGTTTGTTTTTTGGAATACTTAATGGGGAGTAGTCCAAGTGTTATGTTTCAGCGTTTAGACTGAACATACGCTTTTTTTTATTGAAAAAAGATACAGCCCGATTGTCCTGAAACGGAATCGGGAATTTTAAAGTGCCACTTGTATAAATGTGGTGATTTTAAAAAATACGCATTTTAACCATTAGAGTCGCTTAACGGGGGTGACTTAATATTAAAAGATCGGTAATTTTGTTTGGGCCGCTGTTGGTATTTTGGCTCGTGATTTCCGGGGAGGTTGATTTTCAGCACGTTTTTTCCGGAGTGCTTCTCTCCTTGCTTATTGTCCTGTTTTGGAAAGAAGAACTTTTTTCAAGACTTCCCGGTACGCCTAATATAAAGGAGTTATTACACCTGGGACGCTTTATCCTGCTGCTGGTCGGATATATTATTCAGGCCAACATTTCCGTGGCTAAAACGCTGCTGTTTTCGGATCCGCCCGCAAAGCCGGTTTTTATGGTTCTCGAACCGTCTGTAGAGAGTGATTGGGGCCGGGCGCTTCTTGCAACATGTATCACTATTACACCCGGCACAGTGACCATTGATGTTGATCCGGAGACAGGCAGGTTTATTGTACATGCCCTTACGGAAAAGACAGGGATTGATTTGCTGCACTGGCGGCTCATTAGTGTAATACATAAAATAGAAATAAGCGCGAAGGGGGAATGAGTATGCTGTGGATAATGATAGGACTGCTGGTATTGATACTTCTGGTTCTTCTGCGCGGAATTATAGGTCCGAAATCCATTGATCGACTGATTTCGATTAACGGAATTACAAGCATGGTAAGCATGATTATCCTGTTGATGGCATACAGAAGCGGAGATTATGGCCTTATTGATATAGCTTTTGTTTTTATGATTTGCGCGTTTGCGGGAGGGCTTTGGATACTTAGAGTGCTCACCCACGGTAATTGGCGGCTTAGGATTCCAGGCATTAAAGGTTTCGAAGGCGACAAAGAGGGAGCGGATTCAAATGATTAAATGGATAGCAAATATATGCTTTGTCGGCTCATTATTATCTTTTGCTCTCGGAACTTTGGGACTATATAAGCTGCCGGATCCATACTCCCGAATGCACGGGATGGGAATCGGCGATACGCTTGGTGTCGGGTTTATCGGGCTTGGATTGCTTTTACTCAGCCCGAACTGGATTATAAGGATTAAAATATTTGTTTGCCTGTTCCTTTTCTGGGTGATTAATCCGACAATGACGCACCTGATAGCGAAATCGGGCTTGATTCATGGAACGAAGCCGACGGAAGGAACAAAATTGATAAAGGAGTAAGAGTATGTATTTAGAAGCGTCCGATTATTGGCTTATGGCTCTTTTGGTTATGCTTGTCGTGGCGGCTTTAGCGATGTATTTTCTAAAGAATTTAATGCATGCGGCAATTGTTTTCGGTGCGTACAGTATGACTATGGTTCTCGTTTGGCTTACGATGAATACGCCCGACCTTGCGATAACCGAAGCCGCTGCGGGCATATGCATGACGGTAATGATAATGGTTGTCATTATGCGAACGGACCCAAACCGGAAGGTGAGGAAAAAGTGAAAATAAAGAATGTATTGATTTTGATATTAGCCCTGCTGGCAGGCTATGGAATGCTCATTACGGTGGCTGAGTTACCTCCTTATGGGATGCCCGACAACCCTGTCCATAACGAGGTTTATGAGCGTTATGTAAATGAGACTTTGGAAGATACGGGAGTCCCGAATACAGTTACGGCGGTCGTTCTTGATTACAGGGCATATGACACAATGTTCGAGACAATTGTATTGTTCACCGCGGCTCTTGCTGCGGTCATTACGTTAAAATCCTGGAATAAGGCAGGTGACCGTTAATGAAGGATTTCATTTTAAAACGGATTTCCGCCGTAATACTGCCATTTATTTGCATATATGGCTTTTATGTTATTCTTCACGGGCATATCTCTCCCGGAGGCTCTTTTGCCGGCGGCATTATCGTAGGCCTTAGCCTGATTGCTTTTGCTACTGTTTACGGCATGGAAAAAGCGCGGGCTGAGCTGCCTGAAAAAGTTCTTGTATCGATAGAGAGTTACGGTACATTGTGGTAC
>DATCLI010000117.1:0-5946 GCA_036563955.1 Clostridia bacterium
TATATATATTATAAGAACAATAAGAGATCATTCTTTATCAATAGTGTATGCATAAGTTTTAGTTAAAGAAGGCTCTTTTTTTATTGGAGTACGGTTTGATGAATCGAAAGCAAACTGTTATATTGTCCGGCATTTTAATCATATTGTTATGCGCTGTTGTTTTTGTACGAAAAAATGTTAATGAAAAAGAAGATATGCGAACATTGTTCCAATTAAGCTTTCAAGATCTAGATTTCAGTGAAGAAATAACGGGCGGGTATGAAGACAGTTATTATCCGGCGACATATACTTACGAATCGTCGGAACCGAATCCAAGACGTTTGCGCAGTTGGGGCATTGCAAGGGAAAAGAATCACAAAACTCCGCGTGCCGATCCGGGTGCTCCGGAGCTGTTAAAAAAATACAACTCTATATATTTGGCTGATACGGAAAAACCGGTTATATACCTGACTTTTGACGAGGGATACGAAAATGGGTATACCGACGATATCCTTGATGTTCTGACAAGGAAAAAAGTAAATGCGGTGTTTTTTATTACAGGCCCGTATCTGAATCGTCATGAAGACCTTGTGAGAAGGATGGTTGAGGAAGGCCATGCCGTCGGGAACCATACTGTTAGACATTTAAGCCTTCCGACATTAACTGATGAAGAGCTTGAAAAGGAAGTGGCAGATCTTGATCGGCTTTTCTATGAAAAGTTCAAAAAGCACATGGTGTTCCTAAGACCGCCGAAAGGGGAATACAGCGAGCATTCTCTTGAATTGACCTCAAAAATGGGATATGTAAATATGTTTTGGAGTTTTGCTTATAACGATTGGAACATAAACAGGCAAAAAGGATGGGAGCATGCTTATAACATGGTGATGCCCAATCTTCATAACGGCGCTGTTCTTTTGCTGCATGCAGTATCATCCGATAATGCCAACGCATTGGAACGGATTATTGACGATGCGCGTAAAATGGGTTATGAGTTTGGCAATGTTTTTGATTTGGAAGCATATGCAAGAGGTGAAAGCTAATGAAAAAAACAAAACGCCGGGCTGCAGGAAAAAAAAAAGATTTCGTTACAGTGAGGGAAAAAGTTGCGAAGTTTCTTGAACTTCCCGAAGATGTAATTTCCGACCGCCCCAAGATTACCACTGTCGGCGGGAAGGAAGTTTTTGTCGAGAACTACATCGGCATTATTGAATTCACCGGTGAAAAAGTAAGAATCAATACAAATTACGGCATAGTCACAATTACGGGCAAAAATATGAAAATAAGGGAGATCACCAGCGAGGACATAATTATTTTTGGCAGCATCGACAACATTGATTATGTTTAAACGAAATACCCGAAACAGGATTTGCGTGAACACTGTTTAGACGCTACTTTTTGAACTATTGTACAATAACGGAAACTATAGCGAAAATGCAGCATAGAGATATACAGTCAGAGCGAGGATAAGCAAGTCGACTGTTTGAGCAAAAATGCTTCCTACAAAAATTTATTCAAAGCATTTTTGCGAGTTTCGACTTGCCCGAGCTGAACTGTATAGCTCTTGCAAATGTAGCTCTTTGTTGACGTTATTGTACAATAGTTCAGATAGTAAAATTTAGACAGCAGCCTACTCTTGCAGGTGGAGGAAAGTATGTTCCTGATTCGATTATGGCATTATTTAAAAGGGTATGTTATTATTATTGTAACCGGCAATTGCGTCGAAAGGTTTATTAATATTTGCACGCGCAGGCAGATACTGCTTTGGGATGTGGAACGGATAGCGCCGGATTCGGTGCGCATGAAGATAAGCATAAACGGTTTCAAAAAATCCCGTACCGCTGCAAGGAAGTCGCGGTGCCGCGTCCGCATTCAAAGCAGGAAAGGCTTGCCGTACATATTGACAGCTTACAAAAAACGCAAGGGGTTTCTGGCCGGAATACTCGTATTTGCGATACTTGTTTATCTTATGGCTTCAATTATCTGGTCCATAGATATAGAAGGCAACTCGGCCGTGGATACGGGTGATATAATTGAACAGCTAAATGATATGGGAATATACAGGGGTACGTTAAAACGCCGGGTAAACCCGAAGCTTATTGCCGATACACTGATGTTAAAAAACAATGAATTGTCATGGGTCGGCGTTGAAATAAAGGGAACAAGGCTTAATATATCCATAAGGGAAGGAGTTGACCCTCCGGCTGTTATTCCTGTTGACAAGCCGTGCCATATTATAGCAGAAAGAGATGGGATTGTCATATCGGTTATAGCGAAAAATGGTTTGGCGCTTGTTAAGGAAGGAGATACTATAGTTAAGGGGCAGATTCTTATTTCCGGAAATATTGAAAGCATCCGTCCGGAGTTTGGCGTAAAGCAAGTCCATGCTATAGGGGAAGTAACGGCTCGCACATGGTACGAAGTTAAAAAGGAGGTTCCCGCAAAGGAAATAGTTAGAAAGAGAACAGGAAACGAATGGAGCAAAACAAGCATATATTTTTTGGATTTTAAAATTCCCCTGCCGTCAGGGAAAAATCCATTTGCGTTATATGAAACAAGCATTTATGACAAGGCTCCGGTTATTGGAAAAAAGTTCAGGCTGCCGCTGGGTATTACGATACATCGTTGTTTTGAACTGTATGAAGAGGAAAGGATGCTCGATCGTGATGAGGCGGTGGAGGCAGCAAGAAATTCTGCGGAAATGGAACTAAGGAATATGATTTCGGCTGATGCCAAGGTTGTTGATAAGCAAACGAGGCTTATTACGGAAGGAGATACCGTTTATTTGATTGTAACCGCAGAATGCGTTGAAGATATTGCGGCGGAGCAGGAAATTGGAGGAGATTGATTGGAAACAGTCGTAGAAAAAAATATTGAACTTCCTGATATGGAGACAGCAATTAACCTGTTTGGGCACTGTGACCAGAACATTCGTATATTGGAGAATACGCTTGACGTGAAAATAACGAACAGGGAAAATGAGGTTAGAGTATCAGGTTTTGAATCAAAAGTCGATCAGGCGTTTGAAATTATTGAAAAATTACTTGCGATTGCAAAAGAAGGCGAAACGATTACGGCTCAGAATGTTAATTATTTTATATCAATAAACGGTGAAAACGTAAAAGAGGATGAACTCCCGCTTGATTTGGTCTGCCTGACGGCAAGAGGCAAACCGATAAAATCCAAAACATACGGGCAGAAAAAATATATTGAAGCGGTACGAAAAAATACCGTTGTATTTGCAATAGGCCCGGCAGGCACAGGAAAGACCTACCTTGCGGTTGCGATGGCTGTTAAAGCATTCCGGGAGAAAACAGTCAGCAGGATCATTCTTACAAGGCCCGCGGTGGAAGCAGGCGAAAGGCTTGGTTTTCTTCCGGGAGACATGCAAAATAAGGTAGACCCCTATTTAAGGCCATTATATGATGCCCTGTATCAGATAATGGGTCCTGAAACGTATTTGAGCAATTTGGAAAAGGGAACTATTGAAGTAGCGCCGCTTGCGTATATGCGCGGGCGGACGCTGGACGATTCGTTCATTATACTTGACGAAGCACAGAATACGACACCCGAGCAGATGAAAATGTTTTTAACAAGAATTGGTACAGGCTCTAAAGCAATTGTTACGGGCGATATTACTCAGATTGATCTGCCGGGGGACAAAAAATCCGGTTTGGTTGTTGTACAGGAGATTCTATCGGATGTCGAAGGGTTATGTTTCGTATACCTCAATGAAAAAGACGTAATACGGCATGAGCTTGTTCAGCGTATAATAAAGGCATATGAGCATTATGAATCCCGAGTACAGGCTAAAACCAAACAGACCCGTAAGGAAAGCGATAAAAGGCGTTAGGGAAGGAGAGTAACAGTTAAAGTGAAAACCGATAAGAAAAAAGAGAAGAGCAAGCTTGGACAAGTCTTTAGAAACGACTTATTTCAGCGTCTTTTGATTGGCATCATTTCTTTGCTGGCAGTGTTCGCGATGATATCCGCCGGTGCGGCTTCGAAAAAATACAAACTCACTTTGGGCATTAGATCAGAATTTGACATACGCGCTCCGAGAGATATTGAGAACACGATGAAAACAGAAGAACTCGCTCTTGAAAAGGCTAAGGAAATTCCGCCCGTTATAAGGGAACTGGAAAATGCCAATACAAAAATGCTCGGGGAAATATATGATTTTTTTGATGATTTGGAAAATATCAGAGCAGAGCTTATACCCATACTGAGCAAGAATCAGGAAAAAGGGCCGGCCGAACTTATTAATAAAGATACTTATGGAAAGTCGGCTTCAATTCTTATTAGTATGCCGCAGGAAGTGCTGGTCTATCTGTTTAAGCAGGAAACCGACCAGGAAATCCGTGAGCTGAAGGAACTGCTTGTCAGGGAATTCATGCCGCAGATTTCCGCATCGAACGTAACCGAAGAAAATCTTTCCCAGGTTCTTGCAAGTTACAACCTTAAAATTGATCAGCGTATTTCTTCGATCCAGATGCAGCAGCTGGGAAAACGAATTATTTCCGAAATTCTTGTTCCAAACAGCATAATTGATGAAGAGGCAACCGAAAACCGGAAGGATACCTTTATTGAGACATATAAATCGGAAAACCCCGTTATGATATACCGGAACGAAATAATACTGCGCAAGGGAGAAATTGTTACAGCTGATAAGATTGATGTTTTAAGAAGACTTGGATCACTCGATGAAAAAAGCGGGCCGGATTATCTGTATCTTGTGTCCGTGCTGCTTTTATTGTTCATGCTGTGGTTTGTTCTTGCACTGTTCATGAAGTTTTTTTCCAAAAGGCATTTTTCGAGCCGGAACGATTTGCTGCTTATAGCGACAATTATTGTTCTTTCGGTATTTTTGTCGTGGATGGCAAAAGAGGTTATATCCGAATATGCCCCTTATTTTACAATAGGGTTTATTGCGCCGGTACTTCTGGCAATTTTTCTGAATATCCAGCTTGCGGTTGTTGTCAATCTTGTTATTACCTTTGTTGTTTCATTGATGTTTCCCGATAATGCGTCATTTATTATCATGCTGTTTATAAGCGGTACCGTTGCCGCGTTTTTGTCAGCCAATGCAAGTCAGAGAAGAAAAATTTCACTTGCCGGGCTCATAATAGGTTCGATTAACGTAGTTGTTGTTGCATGCGTAGGAGTTATTGAAAAAAAAGAATGGATTACATTTTTATATGAGGGCGGGATTGCATTCCTTAACGGCATATTGTCGGTAATTCTCGCAATGGGCTTGCTTCCGTTCCTTGAAAGCATCTTTAATGTTATTACCCCGATGAAGCTTCTCGAAATGGCAGATCCGAACCACCCGCTGTTGAAGAGGCTTTTAATGGAAGCGCCGGGAACATATCACCACAGCCTCATGGTAGGGAACCTTTCGGAGGTCGCGGTAAGACAAATAGGCGGGAATGCTCTTCTTGCAAGAGTGGGAGCTTATTTTCATGATATCGGAAAGCTCAAGCGCCCCGGTTTTTTCAAGGAAAATCAGATGTCGGAGAATCCGCATGACAGAATAACCCCTAACCTTAGCACATTGGTTATAACATCCCATACGAAGGACGGGGAGGAAATGGCACAGAAGCATAAACTCCCCAAGGCTATCCGGGATATAATAGTGCAGCACCACGGCTCTACTTTGGTTGCGTATTTTTACCATAAGGCAAAACAGGGAGAAAAGGGAGTAGAAGTGAAAGAAGGCAACTTCCGCTACGAGGGGCCGATACCGCAGAGCAGAGAAGCGGCCGTTGTTCTTCTTGCCGATTCCGTTGAGGCTGCCGTCCGCTCGCTGCAGGATAAAACAAAAGGCAAAATAGAAGGATTAATTCGAAAAATAATTAAAGATAAATTAGATGACGGACAGCTCGATAATTGTGACCTGACGCTTAAGGATATGAACGATATTGCGAATGCCTTCTTAACCGTATTAAGCGGAGTTTTTCACGAAAGGAA
>DATCLI010000118.1:0-6471 GCA_036563955.1 Clostridia bacterium
CCCCTGGGTTGGTTTTGAGCACTTCAAAAAATTCCTGTTTGATCCGTATTTCTGGAAACTGGTCCGAAATACGCTGCTAATAAATATATACGGCCTGATATGGTCATTCCCGGCTCCAATCATTCTCGCACTTTTATTGAATGAGGTCAGGAATCAAAAATTCAAACGGTTTGTACAAAGTGTAAGCTATTTGCCCCATTTTATCTCCACCGTTGTGGTCTGTGGAATGATAGTCAATTTTTTATCCACGGACGGGCTTATAAATAACCTTTTAGGTTCTTTTGGCATAAAGCCGATACAGTTTTTAATGCTTCCGGAATGGTTCCGCACTATTTATATCGGCTCCGGAATCTGGCAAGGCGTTGGATGGGGATCAATTATTTATTTGGCCGCATTATCGGCTGTGGATGAAGAATTATATGAAGCAGCTATTATTGACGGAGCAAACCGGTGGAAACAGTTAATTCATATTACCATTCCGAGTATTAAACCTACAATATCGGTTATGTTGATTATGAATCTGGGACGATTGATGTCAATAGGATTTGAAAAAATTATCCTGTTATATACCGGCCCCACTTATGAGACCGCGGACGTCATCTCAACGTATGTATACCGGCGCGGCCTGTTGGGCAGCGACTTCAGCTATGCGACGGCCGTAAGCTTGTTTCAGTCTTTGGTTGGATTGATTTTACTGTATTCGGCGAACAGGGTATCCAAATCGATCGGCGAAACAAGCTTATGGTAAGAAAAGGGGACAATGATCATGAAATACAAACCATCTTTAGGTTCAATAGTCTTTGACGTCGTTAACCATATACTTCTGCTGCTGCTCGTTTTTATCACTCTATACCCAATGTATTACATAGCTATTGTATCCATCAGCAGCGGAACCTATGTTTCAAGGGGAGAGGTCAATTTTCTGCCCCGGGGAATCAATTTCGGCGCCTATGAAATAGTTTTCAAAAACCCGGACATATGGAGATCCTATACTAATACGATTGTATATACTTCGGTAGGAACCCTCATTAATATTATTATGTCATCCTTATGCGCATATCCTCTTTCCAGGAAGGATTTCTACGGAAGAGGGTTCTTTACCTTTGTTATTGCCTTCACCATGTTTATGAGCGGCGGAATGATCCCATCCTACCTCGTAGTACTGAAACTGGGATTGATTGATTCCATGTGGGCAATTGTACTGCCTCCGGCAATTAACACATTCAATATGATCATTATGCGGACATTTTTCCAGGGGATTCCGGTATCCCTGCAGGAATCAGCTTATTTGGACGGAGCCAATGATTTGAAAATTCTGTATAAAATCATTTTACCGCTTTCTATGCCTATTATGGCCACAATGACACTGTTTTACTCGGTACAGCATTGGAACAGCTTTTTCTCGGCACTGATATATTTAAACAGCAAGGCAAAGTACCCTGTTCAGGTATTGCTTCGCAATATTGTTATCGCAGGTGAATTCGCAGATCAGGGAACATCCATAGGCACCGTAGATACGAACTTTAATGTAATCGCTCAAAACTATAAATATGCAGTCATTATTATCTCCGTGCTGCCTATTCTGGTGGTATACCCCTTCCTGCAGAAGTATTTTGCAAAAGGGGTCATGATAGGAGCCATTAAAGGTTAAGTACAGGATGATATTGAATAGATGAAATGGTTAACCATTCCTAAGAAAAATAAAAGGAGGGGATGTAAACAGGTTAAGGTATTGAAAGCTGTTCTAATTAATTATTAGCAAAAGGAGGATGATTTCATATGAAGAAAAATTATTCAAAAATCATTTTGCTGCTCTTATGTTTTGTATATGCAGCGACCACCTTCGCAGGATGTATAACAAACGTACCTGCTCCTTCTTCGCAAAAGTCTGAATCAGCCGCTTCATCCGACGACAAAACACCGGCATCCGCAGAACCGACAGCACCGGCAAAGATTTCCGATAAAGAAAGAGTACTCAAGGTTGTATTTGGAGAACATCCGAACCAGCCGGTTAAAAACTTTGCGCCCGCTCAGCAGGAGATTTTCAGAAAAACGAATATCAAACTCGAATTTGAAGTGGTTCCCAGCAGCAACTATAATGATAAGAAAAAGATTCTGTTAGCCACAAACACCCTTCCGGATGTTATCGCAATTGGTAAGCAGGATATAAATGATTTCGCTTCGACAGGCATTTTTCTCCCATTGATGAACTATGTAAATAATTCAATGCCTAATTTTAAAGAGAAATGGGAGGCTATCCCTGATTTGAAATCACAGCTGTTTGATGGTGAAATGTACGGATTTCCTGTTATTTCGAGAAATGAGGCTAAAAACGGGTTTGGTCCCGTCATCCGTGAGGATTTGCTTAAAAAGCACAATATTGCCGCACCAAAAACATTTGATGAATTATTAACAGTTCTTGAAAAATTAAAGGAGCTCTATCCCGATTCGGTTCCGTGGAGCATGCGCAGCGGGACAATCAAGAATCTACCGAAAGTGGCCTATTTCTTAGGTTCCGGTTATGATATCTACTACGATAAGGATGTGGACGGCGGACGTTTTGTATTTGGACCGGCGACGCAGGAATTTAAGGAGGTCCTTGCCTATTTGAACAGGGCATATGAAATGGAGGTTTTGGATCCCGACTATGCAGTATGTACCTCGCAGCAATGGACAGAAAAGCTTTCCAGCGGAAAATCCTTCTTCTTCCTCGATAACAGCGGTTTCAGCCTTAACTATACCAATAACCTGAAGCAGACGGAACCGGACGGCAAGTTCCAGGTGCTCCCCATAATGGAAAACAAATATGGTCAAAGAAGAGCATTTTACTACGAAACCCGCTTTACCGATACTATATTCGCGCTTAGTGCGAAAATCAAGGACCCGGATGTTGTAATAAAGTTTTTTGACTGGCTGTATACCGAGGAGGGTTCCAACATTACCAATTTCGGTATTGAAGGGGAAACCTTTGAACTGGACAGCAGCGGACAGCCCCAATTCAAAAAAGAATATGCGGAGAAGTTCAAGGATGCTCAGCCTGCTCCCTATTATGCCATATATTCCGATCTGGGCATAACCAAACTGAATTTTTCTTTGTGGGCCTGTAACACGATGACCCAGTTCCAGATTGAAAAACTGACGGGCACATGGAACGAGCAATATGATGAGTATTGGGGAATCATTGAGGCGGACGATGCCTACGTGGACCCTGTGGTAAATCCTCCCCTGACACCGGAAGAAGCCTCCAGTTACAAGGATATTATGGCTTCCCTGAATACCATGCTGGAGCAGGAATACGACAAGTTTATCATGGGAACAAAGGATATCAGCGAATACGACGCGGTCATTGAGAAAGCAATAGAAATGGGTGCATTGGAAATTGAAAAAATTTATAATAACGCACGCGCAAGAATGCTGAAGTAATACATTATTTAACAAAACTCGAGTCTGCCGGCGCCTGTTATGTTAAACAGGCGCCGGTAATCTTAGGCGGCTGTCCGGAGGCGAACAAATGAAAAATACAACCATCGCAGGCGGGGTTTGGCCAACAATGATAACCCCGTATAAAGATAATAAAAAAATCGATTATGCCGGTTTGGAAAAAATAATAGAATGGTATATACAAAAGGGTGTACAGGGATTATTTGCGGTTTGCCAATCCAGTGAAATGTTTTGTCTTTCGCTGGAGGAAAGAACGGAGCTGGCACGGTTTATCCTGAAAACCGCCGCGGGGCGGATACCGGTCATTGCTTCCGGACATATATCAGAAAGCATAAAGGATCAGGTTTACGAGCTGGAGGCAATGGCAGATACAGGTGTACAGGCCGTTGTGCTTGTAAGCAACCGTCTGGCCGGCATGGATGAATCGGATGATGTATGGAAAAGAAACGCGGAAACCATTTTAAACAAGGTTCCGGTACCGCTGGGGATCTATGAATGCCCCTATCCCTGCAAAAGGCTGGTGGCCCCTCAATTATTGAAATGGTGTGCCGAAACAGAACATTTTTTGTTTTTGAAGGATACCTGTTGTGATTTAAATCAGATTGCAAAAAAGCTGGAGGCAGTGCGGGGAACCGGCCTTCAGATATACAATGCCAATGCCGCTACCCTTTTGAATTCTTTACAAATGGGGGCCGCTGGTTACTGCGGAGTAATGGCGAATTTTCACCCGGATTTTTATGTCTGGCTCTGCAGAAATTGGTCAAAACAGCCCGATAAAGCCGTTAGAATACAAAATGTCCTCGGGCTTGCTTCGGCTATTGAATACCAGTATTATCCGGTTAACGCCAAATATCACATGCGGCTCGAAGGGATAAACATATCAACCGAAAGCCGTGTGAAACCCGGTGACGGCATGACTCTTTCAAAAAAGATGGAAGTGGAGCAGCTTCGGAATATGATAAATGAATACCGTGAATTGATAGGTTGTACTTTAAGAGGCAAATGTTAATTCATTCCGTTCGGCTGCTAATGGATAACAGGGAACGGATTTACGAAATATGAGGTGGAAAACAATGAAAATAATAAAAAAAATTCAGGAATATATTTTTGAAGAAGAAAGACCGTTTAAGAGCTGCCACGCGTCAACTCTCGCTGTTCTGCCTGACGGCAGCATACTTGTGTCCTGGTTCGGAGGCTCGCGGGAGGGAGCGGATGATGTCGCCATTTGGACTTCCAAAAAACAGGATGGGAAATGGAGCGAACCTGTAAAAGTTGCGGACATCGAAGATATTCCCCATTGGAATCCGGTTCTTTTCCGGAGAAAAGACGGCAGAATTTTTCTATATTACAAGGTTGGGAAAACAATACCCGCCTGGTATACCCTCGTGATATATTCCGATGACGGGGGCAGTACCTGGAGCGAACCGGAAGAACTCGTAAAGGGTGATATCGGAGGAAGGGGCCCTGTAAAAAACAAGCCCATCGTCTTGTCCGATGGAACCTGGGCTGCCCCAGCATCCCTGGAAGGCAAATATTGGGATGCTTTTGTCGATCTGTCTTATGATGAGGGAAACACATGGGAGATGAGCAGCATAGTTCCCTATCCGCATAATGAAACGATACCGGGGAAAGGGATTATTCAGCCAACCTTATGGGAGTCTGCTCCGGGACAGGTTCATATGCTCCTGAGAAGCACCGCCGCAAGAATTTTCAGAAGTGATTCCACCGACGGAGGGAAAACATGGTGTCCTGCCTATCCTACATACCTGCCGAACAATAACAGCGGAATTGACCTGGATAGGGCCGAGGATGGAACACTTGTCCTGGCTTACAACCCTGTTGGAATGTATAAAGGGCCGAGATCGCCGTTAATCCTGGGTATATCCGCGGACAACGGCGAATCGTGGAGCGATGGAATGATACTGGAAAAAGTCCCGGGGGAATATTCCTACCCCGCGGTAGTAATCCGGGGCAGAACCGTTTATGTAACATATACCTGGAACCGTGAAAGAATTGCTTTCTGTGAACTTGTTTTAGAGAAATGAAACAGGCAGCAACCGATGGAGGTTTTTTTGCGATGAAGACACTCAGGGAACGGTTTGAAAACCCGGCACGGGAATATCGTTCCATGCCTTTTTGGGGCTGGAACGATGAACTTGACCCAAAAGAAATGGCAAGTCAGATAGAATCGATGAAATCCCACGGTATGGGAGGATTTTTCATGCATTCCAGGGAAGGGCTTGAAACAGCCTACATGGGACCCGAGTGGATGGAATGTGTAAAGATTTGTGTTCAAAAAGCCAAAGAAGAAGGCCTTTCCGCCTGGCTTTATGATGAGGACAGATGGCCGTCCGGCACGGCAGGCGGACAGGTAACGGCAGAAAGTGAGGATTTCAGGGCTAAGGGTCTAACCCTCGAAATATCACAACGTTCCTTTTATCCGGAGCCTTCGGTGCAGGCGGTTTTCAAAGCCCGGATTGACGGAATGAATCTTTTGGAATGCGAAAGGCTTCGCATAACGGAAACCTATCCGGCGCTGTGTGAGGAAGTATACCTTATATTTCGCATGGAAACCGCAGCACCGAGCGCCTGGTTCAACAACGAGAGCCCGCCGGATAACCTGAACCCTGCTACGGTCCAATGCTTTATTCAAAAAACGCATGAAAAATACAAAAGCGCGGTGGGCCAGGAATTCGGGAAGACCATTCCGGGTATTTTTACCGACGAACCGGGGCTCCATGACAGGAACTGCCATTTTACCGATTATCGCGGCTGGCTTCCCTGGACCCGCGGCTTTGCCGAATATTTTTCCGAAAAACGCGGTTATGATATTTTAGATACCGTGCCGCATATTTTCTTTCATGGAGCGTTTTCTTCCAAAGCAAGACATGATTATTGGCGGACAATAACTGAAAGGTTTTCGGAAGCCTTTACCCGTCAATTATATACGTGGTGTGAAAGGAACGGCCTTTCGAGTACGGGACATTTTCTGTGGGAAGGCAACCTGGGCGTTGCCACAAGGGTTTGCGG
>DATCLI010000119.1:0-3712 GCA_036563955.1 Clostridia bacterium
TCTTGGTATCAATGTTACCGGTTCGGATATTAATTATTCTTCCAATATAGAACGTTTAAAATTAAAAAATATCCCTATTTCACTAATCCAGGAACCATCAAATATAACTAACCAAAAAATGGTTGTTTATACGGCTGCGATGCCTTATAACCATCCCGAGCTGGAATCGGCGAGAAATAAGGGCATTCCGGTGATAACAAGAGCTGAGCTGCTCGGCGAAATTATGAGAATATACGAATACAGTATTGCAATTTCAGGTACTCATGGGAAAACAACAACAACATCAATGATATCTTCCTGCCTTATTGAAGCAGGTAAAGATCCTACCGTTCATATAGGCGGAATTCTGGATTCAATCGGCGGTACTACGCGTATCGGCAAATCAGGATATTTCGTAACGGAAGCATGCGAGTATAAAGACAGCTTTCTTAAATTCAGGCCTTATGTCGGGGTTATTTTAAATATTGAACCGGATCACCTCGATTATTTTCGTGATATAGAACATATTCAGCAGTCATTTTCCTGTTTTGCGGAGCAAATACAGCAAAAAGGCTTTTTTATCGGAAATGCTGACGACGATCGCGTATCATTAATAATGCAAAAACTTGGCTGTCATGCGGTCTCATACGGATTAACCTCCCCAAAAGCCCTTTGGACTGCAAGAAACATTACCTTTGATGACAATGGTTTTGCATCATTCAGTGTTGTTTACAATAAAAAGAGTTTGTTCCGTTTAAAACTGGGCATACCGGGTTTGCATAATGTTTCAAACAGCCTGGCTTGCATCGCGGCATGCCATTCGCTCGATATTCCGGTAGAAATAATTAAAAGAACACTTAGAAAATTTAAAAGCCCGCGCCGCCGTTTTGAGCATAAGGGGATAGTTGACGGAATACGGGTTGTCGATGATTATGCCCATCATCCCACCGAAATAACAGCCACGTTAAAGGCTGCCAAAAGCTGCACTCGCGGAAAAATCCTTTGTGTGTTCCAGCCTCACACTTATTCAAGAACAACAGAACTGATGGATCAATTTTCAAAAGCTTTTACAATAGCGGATCGTGTTTATATCACGGACATATACGCAGCGAGGGAAAAAGATACCGGAACGGTAAACGCATCAAATCTCGTTAAAAACATTAATAATGTTACGAATAACGCAGTATATATCGCATCGTTTAAAGACATTGTAAACCGCCTTATACAGGATTCATCACCCGGCGATTTAATACTTACAATGGGCGCCGGTGATGTTGATCAGATCGGAGATATGTTCCTCCAGGAAAAAAAAATTCGGGCGGTAGGATAGCATAATCCCTTGATTAACCGGCTTTTCGCCATAGCTTTGCTACAATAACGGTCATATCATCGGGTACGTTTTTTTTGTCCGAACAGGCTTTCTCCAGCAGGTGTTGCGCTAATTCCTGAGGATTCAGCGTGTTTTCCCGGGTTATTACCTTTTTGATCATGCTCTCGCCGTCCAGGCCGTTAATGCGTTCAAATAAACCGTCGGTCATCATAATAATGAATCCTCCGTCGGACATTTTTCGTTTTTCGGGCTGTACCGTGCTCTCCGTTAAAAACCCTGCGGGAAGGTTGTCTATTTGTATTAAGTCTATATCTTTGCCGTTCGTAATAATACTCGGTACTGCCCCCATTTTGTAAAATTCGGTGTTTCCGCTGTATAAATCAATAACCGTAATATCCACTGTTGAGTATTTTTCCGGATTTAAGCTCATCATTGCATTTATCATGCCAAGGCTGTGGCGGATTGACAGCCCGCAGTCTATAAGCTGCTCAAGAAGGCCTATCGTTGTTTCGCTGAGCCTGTTTGCTTCCCTGCCGCTTCCCATCCCGTCGCTTATAGCCACAACACACTCTCCGTCACGGGTTTTTAAGAAAGTAAACGAATCTCCTGAAACACCCGATTTATCTTTTTTAATTCTTGCTATTCCTGTGGTAACTCCAAGGGTCTCTTTCTCCTTTAAAAAAAGAAAACAGTTTTCCTTTCCGCGGTCTTTACATACACCTTCTTCAACTATCATAGACAATCCCAGCACCTCGGACGCTATTGACTCAATGCTCTTTTGGCAGTCTCTCCTGCCGCGGCAGCCTTCAACCTGAATTTCGCATGTAAATCTGCCGCACCGGTTTTTATGAACCTCAACAGCAGTAATTAAATATCCCCTTTTCCTTAACGCTTTTTTTATCTTTTTTTCTACTTCGGTGTAATGCGCCATTTCCCGGAATAATCCGTCCGATATTGATCTTACGAATTCAGACATACCGTATATTTGTTCCGGAATTATGTGTATACTGTCGGATACGATCCCCTGCCATATTCTCTCTATTCTTTTAATTTCAACAATCCTTGAAAGTGTATCCAAAACTGCGGCGGGCTTTACGCAAAATTTTCCCAAATCCTTTTCATTCCCTTTACGCGCCGCAGAACCTTCCTCCATGCGTGAAGCAATATTTACAACCGTTTTGTATGTATTCAGCAATTCCGTTTCCCAGCAGGTCGAACCTTTTGCGCATTGGCTGCAAACCTCGGCCGTAAGCTGTTCAATTACTGCGTTAGCATTTATTTCATTCACGCTGAATCTATCCTTTATCTGGTTTTCAACCGTATTGGCAAGCCTTAAAAGCGCCTTTGACATATTGGACAGCTTTTTTGTGACAGCGCTTATAACGTTCTTTATCTTTTGTGTTTCATCCTCATCAAAGCCGAAACGCAGCTTTATGGCGTGAATCCTTCCCGGTTTTATATCAGGAAGCAGTATGAATAAAACTATTGGTATAATCATTTCTGCCCAACCGATATAATATTCTTCCGTTAGAAAAATAACAACAAACTGGACAACAAAAAAAGCAATGCCTGAGGCTGTTTTGGACTTTTTCAGCATTCCTGCGGTCATACCGGCCATTGCATACATTCCTGCCAATAATGTTAATTCGGCAATACCGCCCCGGGAAACGGAAATCCCGGCCATTAATCCCGCACATGCAGCAAAGCCCGGGTCAAAATGCCTCGCCAGTGTGAGTATGAAAACACCGGCCAGTACAATATCAACACGTATATTGAAAAAGCTCAGTCCGGTTATTCCAAGCAAAAATGCACTGATAAGAACCAGAAATCCCAGCAGTTTCAGGTGATTTTGTCCGTGGTAGTCGCCGTACGCCTTTTCTGCAAAAATGAGTGAAATAATTGACGAAATCACTGCGACGAGCAGTACCTCAATAAAAACAAAAATCAGCTCAAGCATAAGCTGACCATTGATTAAAAATACAAATATTCCCGTAACAGCGGATGATATAGCCATGAAGAAGGCTTTTCCGATAAAGCCCGTTTCTTTGCTGTTTTTTTTAAATACGATATTAAGCCATTCAAATAAAAATATTGCCGCAATCTGTTTTAATGCTTTCAGAAAACCTCCTCCAAAAAAGCTGCAGGTGATTATTGAAAGCATCATAATCGCTTTTGAAACGCTGCTTGCGGAATATGCGGCATAATAAGCAAGGCCGAAAGGATTGACAGTTCCGAAAAACGCGGCTCTGGACAATACTCCGAAAAAAATGCACGATAGTGTTTCAAACAGGTTTAATTCTTTTAGTTGTTCCGCAAAACGGTTTTTTTTACTGCCGGATACCGGCGCTCTCTGAGCGGAAGTGAAAAAATTCTTCATAAAACAGACCCCCGGTTTATCATTCG
>DATCLI010000120.1:0-3160 GCA_036563955.1 Clostridia bacterium
GCAAGAGTTTTACTCTCCCTTTCAACAGTCACGCCTTCTTTTGCTTCGATAGCCTGGTGCAGTCCCTCACTGTATCTTCTTCCGTACATGAGCCGTCCCGTGAATTCATCGACTATGATTACTTCACCGTCTTTTACGACATAGTCCACATCCCTTTTCATAAGGCCGTGAGCTTTTATGGCCTGGTTTATATGGTGTGAAATCGTCATGTTCTCAATATCGGATAAGTTTTCAATGCCGAAAAACTTCTCGGCCTTAGCTATGCCCCTGGCCGTAAGAGTTGCGGTATGCGCCTTTTCATCAACAATATAATCGGCGTCAATATCATCATCATGAGCTTTATCGTCGGTCTCGGTAAATACCTTTTTTCTTAGCGTGCGCGCAAGGGCGTCGGCCTGCTGATACAAATCGGTGGATTTATCCCCCTGTCCGGATATAATAAGAGGTGTCCGGGCTTCATCTATCAAAATCGAATCGACTTCGTCAACAATTGCATAATGATGGCCGCGCTGAACCATCTGCTCCCGATAAACAACCATATTATCCCTCAGGTAATCAAACCCGAACTCATTGTTTGTTCCATAGGTAATATCGCAGCGATATGCTTTTCTGCGCTGATCATTATCCAGATCGTGTACAATGACACCCACGCTCAAGCCTAAGAACTGGTATACTTTTCCCATCCATTCGGCGTCACGGCGGGCAAGATAATCATTCACGGTAACAACATGGACGCCTTTTCCGCTCAGTGCGTTCAGGTACACAGGAAGTGTCGCAACCAGGGTTTTTCCTTCCCCTGTTTTCATTTCAGCTATTCGGCCCTGATGCAGCACAATGCCACCAATTAGCTGAACATGGTAATGGCGCAAACCCAATACGCGTTTTGACGCCTCCCTGACAACGGCAAAAGCCTCGGGCAGAATATCGTCAAGCGTCTCACCCGAGTTCAGCCTTTCCTTAAACAGGTTTGTTTTAGCCCTTAATTCACTGTCTGAAAGCTTTTCCATACCGCTTTCAAGTTCTTCTATTCTATCAGCAAGCGGTTCAAGGCGCTTTAACTCCCTATCGCTGTAATTGCCAAATATTTTCTCCAATAATTTCAATCTATTCCCTCTTTTCTTCCCGCTCCTTCAACCTTTCAAGTACCATGCGATAGCCGTCGGCACCATAATTAAGACAGCGGTTGACCCTGCTGATTGTAGCCTCGCTTGCTCCGGTTTTTTGGTGTATCTCTCGATATGTTTTCCCTTCATTAAGCATTTTAGCCACTTCAAGCCGCTGAGCAAACGCTTTTATTTCAGCTATGGTACCGATATCTTCAAAGAAACTGTAACACTCTTCCTTGGTTCTGAGAAGAAGGATCGCTTCAAACAACTTATCGGTCGTATCATCCTGCAGCTTTCTATTCAATAAAACCACTCCATAAAATATACTGTATTTTGGAGAAAAAGTTTGATGAATTACGAGTGTTTTGAAAAATCTTCTCCTACAATTCCTTATTCTATCTAACACGTATGATAAAGTCAAACGAATAGATCAGGTTGTTACTGTTCAGACTTACATTAATTTCGAGGAACTATTGTACAATGATTCTTCAAAAAACAGCGGGTGATTCGGGTGTTTTCGGTTACGCCGGGCGACATGCTCCAATGCCCTGCTGCTTACAGATAAATGTGGAGCGGGTTAATGAGCGACCCGGGATATGGAGACCTCTCAGCAGAAATTAAAAGGACCTAAAGCGTGCTGTCGGTGTGTGCTTTGTCGAACAAGTAAATGAAACACCCGAAGCAGGACCCGCGGGAATAATGTCGTTCCCGGAATTTTACAACGTTTGAACAGTAACAACAAGTTACTCGGTTACAGAAAGCATAACTGGTTGCTTTGAAGCATTCCGTCCAAACAGCCGTGGCTGTCGAGAATTTCTATAACCGATTTGCTCACGCCCGCCCGGATTTTTAAATCATCAACCGAAAGGAAAGGACCGTTCTTTCTTGCCTCGGCAATACGGTTTGCCGCAGCTTCGCCGAGCCCCTGGAGCGTGTTCAGCGGCGGAAGAATTCCTTTATCCGTGATAATAAAACGCGATGGATCAGATTCATACAAATCGACGGGGAGGCAGTTAATACCTCGAGCATACATTTCATTGGCAACTTCCAGAATCGTAAGGAGATTTTTCTCTCTTTGCGTCGCTTCATTCCCCTTTTTTTCGAGCTCTTCTATGGACCTTAACACCGCGCCGCGCCCCTTTGAAACAATATCCGCATCAAATTCATCGGCTCTGACGGTAAAATACGCGGAATAGAACGCGTACGGATAATATACCTTAAACCACGCAATGCGAAAAGCCATCATTACATAAGCGGCGGCATGCGCCTTTGGAAACATATACTTAATCTTTTTGCAGGAATCTATATACCAGCCCGGAATGCCCGCTTTTTTCATCATTTCTTCGTATTCCTCGGTCAGCCCTTTTCCTTTTCTGACATCCTCCATTATTTTAAACGCATTAAGCGGTTCGATTCCATTATTAATTAACGATATCATAATATCGTCACGAGTCGTAATAACGCCTGACAGGGTTGCTATATTATTTCTTACGAGTTCCTGGGCATTGTTTGTCCATACGTCGGTTCCGTGCGATAATCCTGAAATCCGCACCAGTTCCGAAAATGTCGACGGCCTTGTTTCCACGAGCATTTGACGGACAAATCTTGTACCGAATTCAGGTATCCCTATAGTTCCCACTTCGCTGCCTATGTCTTGCGGCTTAACTCCGAGCGGATCTGTGCTTTTGAAAAGTTCCATCGTCGTTTTTTCTCCGATTGGTATCGTTTTCGGATTTACGTTAGTAATATCCTGAAGCATTTTAATCATTGTAGGATCGTCATGGCCCAGAATATCAAGCTTTAGAATCCGCCCGCTAATCGCGTTATAGTCGAAATGGGTCGTGATTACATCTGAATCCACGTCATCGGCAGGCCTTTGAACGGGTGAAAAATCATATATCTCCATATTATGCGGCACAATCATAACACCTCCGGGATGCTGCCCGGTGGTACGCTTAACACCAGTACATCCTGTCACCAGACGGTTTATCTCCGCATTCGTAGCAACTATTCCCTTCTCGTCAAGGTAACCTTTTACAAAACCGAATGCCGTT
>DATCLI010000121.1:0-6631 GCA_036563955.1 Clostridia bacterium
TTATATAACTATCCGGTAGAAATGTTTGTAAAAACAACATATTGTAATGTTTGTACTAATATATTACTATATAGATATTAGTTATTTGTTTTTTATCAGCAGGGAAATGGAGTGATTGGGTTGAATCATGAAACTATGATGTTTAAAGTTGATAAAGAAAGCAATAACCAGGCAAGAGAGATACTTTTGGCGGTTTATGAGGCATTGAATGAAAAGGGATATAACCCAATCAGCCAGATTGTCGGTTATATTCTTTCGGGTGACCCTACGTATATTACCAATCATAAAAATGCCAGAAGCGTAATACGGAAGATTGAACGCGATGAACTTCTGGAGGAATTGGTTAAAGCTTACCTTGAAGAAAAATAAAATAAAACGGATATAAACCCCGCGCGGAAGCGCGGGTTTTTGTTTTTTCCGCTTCTTTTTTTGTTTCGGTCCAATTACCCAATTTTACCTTTACTTTTAATAAAAACTGGGGTATTCTATATAACGATAAAATAGTTAAACCGTTGAAATTTTTTGAGTGGAAGGAGTTTTTCATATGAAGCAATATTTGGAAATTGAAAGCGTATACGGCAGAGAGATTCTCGATTCAAGAGGAAATCCAACCGTAGAAGTTGAAGTTATTGTTGAGGGCGGCTATATCGGCCGTGCAGCGGTACCATCCGGGGCGTCCACAGGAGCATTTGAGGCTGTTGAACTGCGTGACGGCGATAAGGGAAGGTATCTGGGGAAAGGCGTCCTTAAAGCTGTTGATAATATTAATGATATTATCGCTCCTGAAATTGAAGGGATGAACGTTTTTGACCAGGTTCTTATCGATAGGACAATGATAGAGCTTGATGGAACAAAAAATAAGGGCAAGCTCGGTGCAAACGCAATCCTCGGAGTATCTCTGGCAGTTGCGAAAGCGGCAGCCGAAGCACTCGGCATTTCATTATACCAGTATATTGGCGGTACGAATTCAAAGGTTCTTCCGGTTCCGATGATGAACATAATAAACGGCGGAAAACATGCGGATAACAGTGTTACTATACAGGAATTCATGATAATGCCCGTTGGTGCGGAAAGCTTCAGGCAGGCTCTTCAATGGTGCGCTGAAGTGTTCCACAACCTGAAGAAAGTTTTAAAATCGAAAGGCTACAGCACTGCGGTTGGTGATGAAGGCGGATTTGCGCCGAATCTCAAATCGGACGAAGAAGCGCTGCAGGTTATAGTTGAGGCTATACAATCAGCCGGATTTAAGCCCGGTGAGGATTTCCGGCTTGCTATTGACGCCGCTGCCACCGAAATGTATGAAGAAGCCAAAGCTAAAGGACAGGAAGGAAAGTATTATTTCTGGAAAACCGATATTATGAAAACCAGAGAAGAAATGATTGCGTTCTGGGAAGAGATGGTATCAAAATACCCTATTATATCAATTGAAGACGGTGTTGCAGAGGATGACTGGGAAGCATGGAAACTGCTTACCGAAAGGCTTGGCAGCAAGGTTCAGCTTGTAGGCGACGATCTGTTTGTCACGAACACCGAAAGGCTAAGCAAGGGTATAAGCATGGGTGTTGCAAACTCGATTCTTATAAAGGTAAATCAGATTGGTACGCTTACCGAAACGCTTGAAGCTATTGAAATGGCCAACAAGGCAGGGTATACTGCCGTTACATCGCACAGATCGGGTGAAACCGAAGATGCTACGATTGCCGATATTGCCGTAGCGACAAATTCGGGACAGATTAAAACCGGTGCTCCTTCCCGGACAGATCGCGTAGCGAAGTATAATCAACTCCTGAGAATAGAAGAAGAATTAGACGCCGCAGCCGAATATCCCGGATTTAAAGCATTCTTCAACCTGAAATAAGACTGTCAAGGGGACGGTTCTTTTGACAAAAAAATTTTTGTCAAAAGAACCGTCCCCTTGACAAACTTGACAAATTAACCAATCCTTTCAAAAAATAATTCGGGCAATATTATTTGAATCTCATTATCTGCATTTTCTTTTTTCCAATATACGATAAAATTAATTTTTGCAGATTTAAGCATATAATTTTTCTCTTTAATTGATGTTATTGTTTTAAGCCCCTGCCTGGAAAACCTTAATACGGCTTGTCCTTTCGCGTTTAAGCAATACTCGCCGTTGACGGCAAGTTCATCGCCGCTGAACATTTCGGAAATTTCACGCTGGCATGACATGAAAAAGTCAAGATAAACATCCTTGTGTGAAAGCTGCAGCGTTAATTGGCGGGGCGGTAAATAAACATTCTTATCATAAACCCTTTCGAGACTTTCAGCATTAATAAAATCCAGGCAGTTTCCGTTATAATGAATGGTCAGATTCCTTTTTGCTCTTGTCGTGGCAACATACAAAAGTCTCAGATCTTCGTTCTTGTCCGGGTAAAATCCGTCGAGCATAATAAAGACATTGTCAAACTCGCGGCCTTTTGCTTTATGCATTGTTGATACAAGGACCGTATCAGTCTTTTCATAGTAGAAATCTTCGAGATTTGACTCGCGAATGAAGATCTCCAGATCGGATTTATATTTTGTTTTGGTGTGCGTTAATTCGAATTCTCTTATTATGTTTCTTATTATCTCGTAATTTGCATGTTCGCTGAACTGCTCTTTAAGCCTGCGCTTGGCGTAATCCCAAACTTCGTCGCTTACAGCGCAAATTTTACCGCCCATATTTAATTGATTCATAAAATATCTGATTTCGAGCAAATTATATAAACTAAATCCTTCGTTTGACTGAATCAGTTTCGCCGGTATGCCGTTATTTTGAAGTAATCCGGTTATTTGCAGCGCTTTGTCGTTTTTATCTGTTAATACGCATGTGCTTCCTGAAAGATCCTGTGCAAGGATATCATTAACGAGCGGTTCAATAAGATTGTCCGTCCTGTATTTAAACAGTCTTATTACGCCGTTATCCCTTTGAACAGGCTGGATTGGAGTTTTTTTCAAGCGTTTTCCGATTCTCAGCGCAAACTGATTTGTAAAGTTTACAAGGTTTGCCTTGCTTCTGAAGTTTTCAACGAGTTCATAAACGGTTGCATTTTCTTCTTTGATTAACCGCTTCATATATTCCGAGCTTGAGCCCCTGAATTCATAAATATTCTGATCGTCATCCCCGACCGCTATTACGCGCATATCCTCGTTATATTCCATCAGGCATTTTATAAGCTCATACTCATTGGCGTCCATGTCCTGCGCTTCGTCAATAACCATTACCGTTTTGGTTATTTGCGAAGGTTCAACTTCACCATTTTTAATTTTAGCTGCAGATTCTTTTATAATTGTATCGGATTTTTCAATGGTACCAACCTTGCCGAGCAGGTCAAAGCAATAGGAGTGGAATGTTTTAATATCTATGAAATTCGCGGCGTTGCCGTAAAGCTTCAAAAGCCTTTTTTTGAACTCGCTGGCAGCCGACCTTGAGAATGTCAGCATAAGCAGCTGCTCATGCTTTACATCTTCCATGTATAAAAGAGAAGCGAGCTTGTGAACCAAAACCCGGGTTTTTCCGCTTCCGGGCCCGGCAGCAACGACAATATGTTTTGATTTATTATCATTTATGATGTTAAGCTGAGATGGACTCAGACTTCCGAAAAGCTGCTTGAACTTGGCGGGTGTGATAGGCTTTCTGATTTCTCCTTTTCGGCTCCCTTTAAAATATTTAATCAAAAATGAGCTGTAGTTCAGTTGAAAATAATCATCGACAAACTGCAGCGCCGCTTTATAATCATCAATCATTTTTTTAGCGTATTCCCCGACAATATGGATCTGCTGCACTTTGTTATCGTAATACTCAGCAAGTTTTCGATAGTCCTCGGCTTTATAGCGTTTTTTATTATTCATTTCAAGCCGTTCAATATCCATTGCATTGTAGATAACCAAAAAGCCGCCTTCGAGATACAGCGCGTCAATCCTTGACAGGTAAAACAGCGCTTCTTCTATATCTTTATGGGTAACCTTGGTTCCAAACATCGTAATTTGATTATTAAATGCTTCATTTAACTCAAGGATTGAAAACAAAACCTGTATTTCTCCTTTGGAATTAGCGTCCTGCGGGGTTGCGCTTACTTTATTATACAAATATTCCAATATAAATTTTGCTGTCTCATAGCGTTTTATAATTTTCTCTCCGAGAATTTTTTTGTTATAAAGAGTATACACCGCAAGATGATTCGGAGGTACTGTCTGACGCTTTATCCACTTGTTTATCGCCCATAAGTTCGTTATCGTTTTAAGCTTATTCGGTGTTATATCTATGCATCCGTATTTTTCAGCCTGTCCATTAAGCTCCTTTATATGAAATGTTTTCTCTTCCTCGGTAAAAACGGTAAGTAAAAAATCTTCAATTTTTCTATAGATATTCAGAATATTCAGCGAATTATTAACATTTTCTCTCTTCTTTATATATGCCAGAGAATCCTTAGCATCAGCCAAAAGACGTTCTTCACGAAGTAAGTTTACAATGTGTATTACGGCTTCTTTTTCAATACCGAGACGGTCGGCGATATTGTCAACCCGTGCTTCCGGCTCCTCATTATCAGCATAGCTTCTGCTTCTGGTAGCTATAAGCATTTTTATTATCCTTATGGCGTGTACCTTTTCATCATCGGTAAAAATTCCTGAAGCGTTGATTTTGCTTATTGCTTCCTGTGCATTCCTTGCCAGGATACTGTCCGCATATATTCTGGGCATATTCTGCCCTCTTTTTATATAGCCTGCTTCTTCAAGGGCGTTAATCGCTGTTTTAACCTTTGTCTCGAGGTCGTAAATATTTTCATCCCATCCCGCTTCGCGCGCAATTTCCAAAGCAGACCGGGACACTCTTTTTCGCATTTTCGTTATTGATTTTATTGCTTTCCATATTTGATGGATTTCTTTGATGCTTAGTTTGGTTTGGTTCAAAAGAATAAAATGCTTGTTAAGGTCTTCATCGCTGTATAATACATAGCAATCTGCCAGAATGGATTCATCTCTTCCTGCCCTTCCTGCTTCCTGAACGTAATTTTCAAGGGAATCGGATATATCGTAGTGGATAACCATGCCGATATCCTTCTTGTCGACTCCCATACCGAAGGCCGACGTTGCTACCATTATTTGAACATCGCCGCTAATGAACGCATTCTGATTTTCCGTTTTTACCTGCTTATCCAACTGTCCATGATAAGCCCTTGCTTCATAGCCGTCTTCGCACAACCTTAAGGCAAGTTCTTCCGCTCTTTTTGTCCGTGAAACGTAAACAATCGTCGGGCAGTTTTTTTCATCGATCAAATCCCTTAATGTATTGTACTTGTCTTCATTATTGTTTTTTTCGAGTACCTTGTAGCGAAGGTTGCTTCTCGACGCGTTAGTTCTGAACAATTCCAGTTCAAGGGACAGTTTTTCTCTGAAATATTCCCTTATATCCTCAATAACCTTTTGCTTTGCCGTGGCTGTAAAACATGATACCGGGATTCCCTCGGCTAGGTTTTTCTTTTCCTGATATGATTTTATGAATTCTCCGATATATAAATAATCGACCCTGAAGTCCTGCCCCCACGCCGAAAAACAGTGCGCTTCGTCTATGACAAACCGGACGATATTCCTTCCGAGCAGCAGCTTTTCAATGGTTTTTGAGCGCAGCGATTCCGGTGATATATAAAGAATGGATGCCGAGCTGTCTTCTACGCGTTCAATTGATTTTGCTCTTTCAATCGGATCAAGCAGACCGTTTATTGTAACTGCGTCTGTTATACCGATTTTTTCAAGGTTATCGACCTGATCCTTCATCAGGGACTGCAAAGGGGATATAACAACCGTTAAGCCTTTGGCATTAATGCCGCTCATAAGAGCAGGAAGCTGAAACGTCAATGATTTGCCGCCGCCGGTTGGGAATATCGCCAAAAGCGATTTATTGTCGACGGCTGCCTGGGCTGCATTTTTCTGCAGAGGTTCACCCTCATACTCTCTGAATGAGTCAAAGCCAAAAAACCGTTTTAATCCTTTTTGTATATCAAGCGCTTCATTGCAGTACTCGCAGCCCGTCAAACATGGCTTGTTCCTTAAAAATCGCATCACCTGCTCAACAGATGGGTAAGTTTTAACTACCCATGGAGGGGTAATTGAATATCTGCTTTGTGTATTTATTAACGCAAGGCAGTAGGACAATTCTACCGGACTTCCACTGATTAATTTATTCAAATCGGCATTTTTGCAGATCAAAGAATGAAATCTTGTGCGGATCATATTTTCTAAATCAATTATATAAACGTTATGGCCAACAAAGCGAAAGAAAGCTTTAAATTCCCTCCTGTTATGCAGAAGGCCGAAAAAGATATTTTTAAGTATGTCATCAAGCTGCTGGAACGCCGCAGCTTCGTCGTAAAAAAGATCCTTGGCTTTTATCGAATCATTCAGCGGATTATTTATTTCATCCGTTTGCAGCTTATCATCCTTAAGCAGTGAATGGTAAGGCTTTGCGGGGAACAGCAAAGGCGACAGAAACAAAGTGTCAACGATGAATTCATCACTTATGCCGGCTTCAGCAATCGTGCTTTGAATATATTTTATATCATGGTTGAATATGTTATGGCCGCAAACATACTTAGAATCTTTAATAAACTCTGTAAAAGCGGCAGCGGAATCT
>DATCLI010000122.1:0-2422 GCA_036563955.1 Clostridia bacterium
TTTAAAATGATGATGGACTGCAAACTGGGCAGGGGTGATAAGGCGCTCGAAACACTGCATAAAATAATGCCTGACAGCAAAGTAAATCCGTCGATGAATTCCGGCGCAGAACCTTACGTATTTACGAATTGTTATGCGACCCATCCGCATTACTACGGCAAGTCTTATCAGTCCTGGACAACGGGAACTTCGGCATGGGTTATGAGAGGATTGTACGAGGGAATTATGGGTTTGAGAAGAGATTATGACGGATTGAGAATTTCCCCATCGTTTCCCGTGGATTGGGACAGGGCGGAAGCTACGAGAACCTTTAGGGGAACGAAATATCATGTAATGATTGTTAATAAAGGACATAAAAGAGATCCGCAAATAAAAATAACAGTGGATGGCAAAGCAATCGAAGGAAATATTTTGCCATTGTTTAACGATGACCTGGTGCATGAAGTAATAGCGGAGCTACTCTAAACCGTGCTAAATATAAGTCCAGTTATTTTAAAACCCGGAAAAACCGATACATAAAAATCATGCTGCGGCTGCCATAAAATAAAACAATTGCCGGCGAATTAGCAATATGACAAAATAAAATTCCCCTGGGCCGGCATTCCTACTGCTTTAACCAGGGGATTATTACATATATTTACATGAAACAATGTATCAGTCGGATATAGCATTAATATGGCTACTTGATTTCAATTAAATCAAGAAATGAAAATAAATCGTTTTTAGCTTCTTCGTCGTCTGAAAAATATGCACCTAAAATTTTATAGAAGTCATTACCCTTTTTAAAATATATATAAACCTGCGTCTGCTTAATGGTTCCCCCAATTGTCAATTCTATATCCAATCGGGCGGCATCAAGACCTCCAATACTAAAATCTCCAATGTCAGAGAATTTGGCGCCTTCAAATGATTTAGACAGTATTTCCTTTTCAGATTCGGCGAGACCCTTTGGATCATTCACTCCGCTCGGAACCCAGGCTTCCATGATAGTAACCAGAGTGGCGCCTTTCATGTATTCTTTTATTGCGTTTACGCCTTCTTTTTCTTCCCAGCCCTCGGGCAGATCCACAGTTATCTCAATATTCGCTTTAACCGGCTGTTGGCTCGATGCGTCCGAATTTTCTGCCGCCTTTTTTATCAAATCCTTCGCATCTTCATCAAGACCAATTAAGTCGGCAGCTTTATCAATTGCGCTGTCAACCATACCGTCCTGGGCAGATTTTGATTTTTTCTTTCCGCATGCCGTTAATGACGGTAACAGCATACAGAAAATCAGCAGTAACAATAATGATTTTTTAAACATGACTATTCCTCTCTTCATTACAAAACTTTGGTAGCACATTATGATAAATATTTTATCACGATACCGCACTAAATTCAATTAAATACGCTTTTTTGCAAACACTTTCCATAGTTGTTATAATTGTATTTGTAACTGGGAATTATTAAAACCTATGAGGAGATATTGTAAATGATAGACGCTTTGGCGGATATATGCAGGAATAACCTGTACAAGGACAAATTGCTTCTTGTCCCCTCATATGCGATTGGGCAGAATATAATTGAAACGCTTTCCGAAAAAACTCCCGTCCTTAATCTTAAAATTGGGACAATTCAAGGAATTGCCGCTGAAATGGGCATGCCGCTGTTAAGTACCCGCGGCATGACGCTTGCGGATGACAATATATCCCGGCACATAATGTTCCGCATTATTTACAGCATGCGTCAGAATAATGAATTCGAATACTTCACCGATGTACTTTCGACACCTTCGATATCAAATTCAATTTGGAACGCGGTTATGGAAATCAAATACGCGTGCATAAGCTGTGACAATCTTGATGAATCCTGTTTTGTAAGCGCGGAAAAAGGCCGTGATATTAAAAAAATTATTGCGGTATATGATTTGGAGACTAAAAGGCAGGGAATGGCCGATTTCCCCGGGCTTATCAATATGGTAATTCAGAATAGCCGTAAGGAAGATGCGCTCCTGCTCGTTCCGAATAATATAAAGCTTCGCCTGCTCGAAAAGAAATTCATAACCGGGAAATTCAGTTCAATAAAAATACTCTACGGCAATCCCGTAAACGGGATTAATGTGCCTGATTCTTATTACTGCGCCGATTATCCTGAAAGGCCCGGTTTCAGATCTCCTTTTGCCAATCTGTATGCGCTTGATAAGATTCAAAATGCTCCCGTTTCAGGGAGTATAAGCTGTCAATCGCAAACTTCGTCCGGCGAGGAGGATCGACCCGAAGCCCCGGTATCCGTTTCTGTCGAACAGGTTCACGATAGCCGCAACGACACCGTATTAAGCAATATAAATTTAATGAGAGCATACGGGGAGAACAACGAAATTGAAGCAGTTCTGCGCGATATCAAAGCCAAAAGGATACCTTTTGACAGCGCATGCATATACGCT